>VGWB01000001.1 GCA_016873755.1 Ignavibacteria bacterium
ATGCAATGCGTGATCGCTGATGGCGCGATTCGTCTTGCGGATCCGATCGTGATATCGATGTTCGGAGGGATGCTCAGCGTCCTGATGCAGAAGACCGGCGTGGCGGAAAGCTTTGTTCGGCGCGGGGCTGAGCTCGCGGGGGACAATCCGTGGGTCGTCACCGTGATCATGCTGTTCATCATCACGTTGCTCTTCACGACGATCGGCGGACTGGGCGCCGTCATCATGGTCGGCACGATCGTCCTGCCGATCCTCGCGTCCATCGGAGTTCGCGAGTATATCGCAGCGGGAATTATGGTTTTCGGAATAAGCCTGGGCGGCCTGTTAAACGCCGGCAATTGGGTTGTCTATCGGACTGTGCTCTCATTGGAGACCGATCTGGTTTCGTCCTATGCGCTTACGGTCTTCCTCTGTTCGTCGGTCGTCGGGATCGGGTTTGTGACTCTGGAACTGTGGCGCACGCGGATCATCCGAGTTCGGCATCGCTCCGCTGCACGCGCGATCGGAGCGCTGATCATCATATCGTGTGTGATATACATTCTCTTCAGGCTCAGCCCCGCCCTCGACGGCGAGTGGATTGGTAAAGCAGCCAAATGGATTGCGGGCTTGCTCGGGATCGCACTTGTCTTGTACGTCGCCATTGACACCCTTCGACGGAGGAGGACCCCGACGTCTGTCGGGGTACGGTGGTACGCATATCTCATTCCTCTCATTCCTCTTTTCCTCATCCTGGTCTTCGACGTCGCTTTTCTCGCTGCGTTTCTGAGCGGACTGGCGTACGGAGTCCTGGCCACGTACCGTCGTGGAATGTTGAACCTGACGACCCGCTCAATCATTGAAGGGAGCTCGAGCGTGATTCCGGCCGTCGTCCTGATGGTGGGGATTGGGATGCTCCTCAGCGCCATCCTTGGGCCGACCGCAACAGGCCCAGGCAAATACTGGCATGACCAACAGACCGTATCTCAGTCCCTTCAGACGGAGAGCCCGTCGGGACTCAACCAGTACCAGAAGGAGTGGCCTGTGCTGGCAGACATGAAACCGCTCCTCAGCGCCATCGTTCCGGGCTCCTTTCTGGCATATGTCCTCACTTTCGCATTGCTCGGTCCGCTCGCATTGTATCGGGGGCCGCTCAACGTGTGGGGGCTTGGATACGGAGTGGGGGGGATCCTGCTTGCGACCGGCATGCCTGCAGGCGCGGTGATGGGAATTCTCCTCTCGATGGGAATGATTCAAGGGGTCAGTGACCCGACGAACACTGCGAACGTCTGGATTGCAAATGAAGTACGCCTGGATGTTAACACGATTATGTGGCGTACGCTGCCATACTCATGGCTGGCGGCAATCCTTGGGTTGATCATTGCCGGATTTCGATTCGTTTTGTGATGCTGAAGCGTCGAATCAAAATAGGAATTGACGTCGGAGGGACGTTCACGCATGCCGTTGCGGTTAATGCCGATACGCTCGAGCTGGTGGGGAAAACTATGGTTCCGACGACGCACTCCGCCTCAGAAGGCGTCGCCAGAGGGGTCGTTGATTCCATGCACCTTCTGCTCAAGCAGGCGCGCGTCAAGCCGAGCGAAGTGATCCTGATCGCCCACAGCACGACGCAGGCGACCAACGCGTTGCTCGAAGGTGATGTCGCTCCCGTTGGAATCATCGGCATGGGGAAGGGAGTGGAAGGATGGAGAGCGAAGGGGCAGACCTCTATCGACAACCTCGAGCTGGCTCCGGGCAAGCTGCTCACGACGTACCATCACTTCCTGGACACACGGGTCCCGCCGTCTGAAGAAGCTGTAAAAGGCGTCCTCAAGCAGCTGCGGGCACGAGGTGCTCAAATCTTTGTGGCGAGCGAGGCGTTCGGAGTTGATGACAGTAAGAATGAGCGAAAGGTGGTCGAGATCATAAAGGGAGAGGGATATCTCGCAACGTCGGGCTCGGAGATCTCTCGGCTCTACGGACTTCGCGTCAGAACGAGAACAGCTGTAATCAATGCCTGCATGATGCTCAAGATGCTGGAGACGGCAAACATGACGGAAAAGGCCGTCAGGAAAAGCGGCATCAAAGCCCCGTTGATGATCATGCGGAGTGACGGCGGCATCATGGACATCAACGAGATGCGGCGACGTCCCATCCTCACCATGCTCTCGGGCCCCGCCGCCGGGGTCGCTGCCGCCTTGATGTATGTCCGGATTTCTGACGGCGTTTTCCTGGAGGTTGGCGGCACAAGCACGGACATCTCGATCGTCAGAAACAGCCGCCCAGCTGTACGCACCGGCGAAGTCGGAGGACACCGGCTCTATGTTCGCACGCTTGATACGCGCACGGTTGGAATCGGGGGCGGATCCATGCCCCGGTTCAGGGGGAGGAGGATCGTCGATGTCGGACCTCGAAGCGCGCACATCGCTGGGCTTCGGTACATCTCCTTTGCAGATCCTGACGAATGTCGTGCGGCCACTGTGCAGGCCATTCAGCCGCGGCAAGGAGATCCATCCGACTACCTCGCTCTGTCCGTAGAGGATGACCGTCGACCGTCGTTCACATTCACGCTCACCGAAGCCGCTAATGTACTCGGATTTCCGAAGGGCTACGCGAAGGCGAACGGAAAGGCTCTTTGGCCTGTCGCTGAGCGGCTTGCACGTGAGTTCCATACGACTCCGGAGACTCTGAGCACGGCGATGCTCGAGGTCGCGTCGGGCAAAGTGATCGACGTGGTCGAGAGCCTGCTGGAGGAATACAAGTTCGACCGGAGTCACTTGGCGCTCGTTGGTGGCGGGGGAGGCGCTGAAACGCTCGTGCCGTACGTGGCGAAGAGGTTGAAGATGGAGCACTGGATCACGAAGGATGCCGATGTGATCTCGGCCATCGGTGTGGCGCTGGGAATGATCCGCGATACCATTGAACGCAGTGTCGTTAGCCCCACTGACAGCGATCTCATGAGTATTCGAAGCGAGGCGATGGAATCAGTCATTCGCATGGGGGCTGCTCCGGTTAGCGTCGAGGTACGGGTAGAGGTGGACACACGACAGAAGCGAATCGTCGCGACGGCAACCGGCGCACCAGAGATGCGCTCACGGAAGCTCACCAGGGCGAAGCTCCGGCCGGAGGAACTGTCTGCTATAGCGGCAAAGTCCTGCGGTGTTCCGGTGGGCGAAGTGAACTGTGTCGGCGAAACGGAGTTTCTCAAAGTCTTTCAAGCGACGAGGGCAGAACAGAGACTCTTTGGGCTCGTGCGGAGATCGCTCAGTTTGAACCGCGTCATCGACCAGGAGGGGATCATCCGGCTCAAGCTCGAAGACGCCCGGGCTCAGCCGGACCGCGTATCCGGCCTTCCGTCGACGCTCAGCCGGCTGATCGACGAACTGACAACTTATGGCGATGCAGGGGCGCTTCAGCCCGATCTGTTTGTCATCGTTTCAGCGCGAATCATTGATCTGAGTGGACTCGCAACGAAGGACCAAATGCTGTCGTTATTGCGTGCCGAAACTGAGTCCTACGGAAACAACGAGCCTGTGATTGCATTGGTTGCGCACAAGAGACTTTAGCTTCCGGTACAAAATTCTGAATCCTGACTCCTGAATTCTGTCTTCTCCCTATGCCATACTTCCCACAAGGACATAAGGACTTCAACGAGCTTAGGCATCTCATCCTCCTCTACGGGGATCCGGCAAAACCATGGACACGGGGGGACCTTCGCTACTACGTCGCGCATCTGGACCAGAAGGGCGAACCTGACGATTGGTTATTCGACTCGTTCCTGTTTCTCAACGTCAAGGCTGGAACGGGACGTGACTACAGTGCCGATATTAACATCGGTTCGACGATGGCGGGCGAAGGCAATTTTGTCGCTGTCTGCTCTCCGCAACCCGCGAACAAGGGCGACTGGGAGGCCCTTGTTGAATTCTATCTGGGCGAACACGGAGCTCTGCGAAATCTCGATGCAGCAATTGGCGAATGTGCGGACAAGATCGGCCGGCCCTACGGTGCTCGCCGAAACGTCGTGCTGATGCTGCCGTATCCTCACATCACGCAAGGATCGTTTGGCGCCCTGTCGGAAGGTGGAGGAATCCTCGACTTCTCCACGAAGCGCCACAACCTTGCGAAAGCCACGGAGGAGCGCCTCGCAGCCGAGCGGTGGTTGGTGGATGAGTATGTTCAGAGGTTCACGGCCCAGCAGTTCAAGCATCTTGATCTGCTCGGTGTCTATTGGATGTTCGAAACGATATACCGAAGCTGGGACGTTGACGATCACTGGCTGTTGAAAGAGCTGCGGAAACACATACGCGCTCGCGGTCTGAAGTTCTTGTGGATTCCTTTCTGGAGCTCCTACAATGTTCACCTTCTTGATGACTATCAAAAGTACTACTTCGATTTGGCGTTCCTTCAGCCAAACTACATGTTCTACAAACAGGGGAAGACCATTGCCGCAGCGGCGCATGCAGCTCGGCAGCGCAATGCAGGCATCGAGATGGAATATTACCTGGAGCTGAACGAGCCGATCGCCGTGCAATCGGAGCGACATGCACGATTCCGCGAATACCTCAACGGGGGCGTCACGTACGGATACATGTCCGATGCCGTCTGTGCACATTTCCAGGGAGCCCGGGCCCTGCAGCGCATGCATATGCACACCGATGCGAGAGAACGCGAATTCTACGAGGACATTTGTCAATTCGTGACGGGGACGTATCGGCTCAAATCCGAGATCGAAGAACGCGGCGCGGAGGGGATCGGTCGGGTCGCGCTCTCGGTCGATCTGGGCGGTACGAATCTCCGAGGGGCACTTATCGATGCGGAGGGCACGATCCATCACCGGGTGAGCGAGCGGACGCCGTCTTCAAAGGAAGAAATCCTTCGGCGGCTGAAGTCCACGTTGCGAGGACTGGTGGACGAAGCCCGGAGGCGCGGTGCGCATGTCCATGGAATAGGCGTGAGCACCGGGGGACGCGTGGACTTCGACGCCGGAGTCATTCTGGATTCGACGGCGCTCCTGTCGGACTGGCAAAACATTCCGTTGCGTGAGATCCTCCAGTTGGAGTTCCAGCTCCCGGTGTCGGTAGACAACGACGGTAACTGCGCGGCCTTGGCTGAGCTTATGTTGGGTGAGGGCCGCGCGGCCTCCCATTTCATTACGCTCGTGCTCGGTACCGGGATCGGCGGCGGTGTTGTTGTCGACGGCAAGCTCCTGCGTGGTGCGCGCAACGCCGCCGCAGAGCTTGGTCACATCAGCATAAGTCACGACGGACCAGAGTGCTCATGCGGCAACAAGGGGTGCGTCGAATTGTATGCGTCAGGTTCGGCTCTGGCTCGCCAGGCGAAGGAACTCGTCAAATCCGGTGCGATCAGGCTCGACAGAAACTCAGATCAGGATGTTAGCGCAGAGGCCCTCGCGGATGCAGCAAGAAAAGGGAACGCGGCCGCGCAGCAGCTCATAGAACAAGCGGGGACCTCCCTCGGAATCGCTGTTGCAGGCCTTCTCAACACGTTCAACCCCGAGCGTATCATTCTCAGCGGCAGTCTCATCAAGCTTGGGGATATGTACATGAGACCTTTCCGGGAGACCGTCAAGGAGCGTTCTATGGCCGTCGCTCGGGAGACCGCCGTGATCGTCGTGTCAGATCTTTCCGACCCTGGTCTGCTCGGTGCAGCAAGCCTGGTTTTCAGTCGTGGTGCGGTCACCTCCGGCAGCTCGTGACGGTCTTTCTTGGCAAAGGGAAAATCCAGGATTGTCGTGCCCTAATCTTCTTGAGTTTGCCAACTCTGCGCGGAGGCTGCTTAAGAATTGCCCATTTCAGGTGAAGCCTTCTCTGGTACATAAGTTGCGAACTGAGGAACACACTCATCCATATTTGTCAACAATCAGGAGATGAACCATGGACAAAGCCGAGATCAAGAAGAGGGTGGAGAAGGTGATCGCTCAGGTGCTGAAGATCGATCCGAAGGAGATCACACCGAACGCGAACTTTGCGTTCGACCTCGGAGCGGATTCGATGCAGAGTATAGAGCTGATCGCGGCCTTCGAGGAAGAATTCAATATCCAGATGGATGAACAGAAAGCACGCGAAGTTCAGACGGTGGAGGGGGCGGTCGATTTCATTGCGGGCTACCTGAAATAACCAGGATGGGAGGCATCATGCCTGAGATTCCAGCCGCTCGCGCAAAGGATTTGGAGCACATTTTCTATCCTAAATCCGTCGCGGTGCTCGGCACGAATAGAGTCGTCGGCACGGTTCCGTACGACATCTTTGCCAACATCCTTCGGGACAACTTCCAGGGCATCGTGTATCCGGTCAGCCCCAAGGAACGATCGGTCGCGGGCGTTCGGGCTTACAAGTATGTGCTTGACATACCGGACCCGGTGGACCTTGCAATCCTCGTCTTCCCGAGTACGGTCTGCAATCTTGCGCTGGAGCAGTGTGGGCAGAAAGGCGTCAAAGCGGCGATCATTATCTCGGCCGGATTCCGGGAGATCGGCGGAGCGGGAATCCAACGTGAGGAGGAGATCAAAGCCATCGCGAAGAAGCATAACATCTCCTTCATCGGTCCCAACTGTCTTGGCGTTATCAATACCGATCCGCTCTCACATCTCAACGCATCGTTTGCGCGCAAGATGCCGGCTGAAGGCAATATCGCGTTTCTGTCGCAGAGCGGCGCGCTGTGCACCGCGGTCCTGGACTATGCACAGGCGAAGCACATCGGTTTCTCAAAATTCGTCAGCTTCGGCAACAAAGCGAACATCAACGAGCTTGACTTGATGCGGTATCTCAAGAACGATCCGAAAACCAAGGTCATTCTCGTCTACCTCGAGGAGATCACCGACGGAGCCGGCTTGATGAACGTTGCGCACGAGATAATTACTGAGACGGGCAAACCGATTCTCGTCCTGAAATCGGGCAGGACACGGGAAGGAGCTGCTGCGGCTGCTTCCCACACCGGTTCGCTCGCGGGAAGCGACGAAGTCTGCGACGCCGCACTGAAGCAGGCGGGGGTCATCCGGTGCACAACCGTCGAAGAGATGTTCAATACTGCCATCGCGCTTGCCTACCAGCCGCTCCCCCGGGGCAATCGGGTCGCAATCATCACCAATGCGGGTGGTCCCGGTGTCTTGGCAACCGACGCGGCGGTCGCGCAGAAGCTTTCGCTTGCGACATTTTCTCCTGAGACACTCGAAGTGTACAAAAAGAGTTTACCGGCTACCGCAAACATCAAGAATCCGGTCGATGTGATCGGTGATGCGCGCGCTGATCGATACAAGGTCGCCTTGGGAAGCGCACTGAAAGATGTCAACGTCGACGGCGTGCTGGTGATCCTGACGCCGCAGTCGATGACCGACATCGAAAACATTGCTCGCGAAGTCTGCAACACGATCGGCCAGTTTGACAAGCCGGCGTACGCCTCCTTCATGGGTGAAAAGGACGTCGCCGCGGGCATTAGCATACTTCAGCAACGAAGCATTCCGCACTACGTGCTGCCCGAGTCTATGTGCAGGGCTTTCGCGGGCGCGCTGTTCTTCAAGAACTACCGCGAGATGAAGCCGGAGGATCTGCAGGTGTTTTCGAGTGTGCAGAAGGAGAAAGCAGGCTCGGTGCTTCAGGGCGCGCTGAACGCCGGAAGGAAATATCTCCCTGAGGAAGAATCTGTGAAGATTCTCGAAGCGTATGGCCTTCCCACGTTGCTGAGTGGTCTTGCGAAATCCGGGGCGGACGCGGCGGCCATCGGCGAGCGCATCGGTTTCCCTGTCGTCATGAAAGTCGTGTCGGACGACATCGTGCACAAGTTTGACGTCAAGGGCGTCGTTCTGGACATTCGATCGCGGACACAGGCGGAAGAAGCCTATGACTCGATCATCAGCGACATTGGCAAGGTCATGCCTGACGCGAAGATCAAGGGGATCTATGTCCAGAGGATGGTCACGAAGGGCGAAGAGGTCATCCTCGGGGTGAAGCGTGATCCGTCGTTCGGAGCGGTGATCATGTTCGGTTTGGGCGGCCTGTTCGTGGAAGTCTTCAGGGATGTAAGCTTCCGGGTCGCGCCCGTCGGGCCGCGATCGGCCTCGGAGATGATTCGTGAAATCAAGGCGTACGACATGCTGGCAGGAGCTCGAGGGAAGAAACCTCGCGACATCAGGAGCGTGGAAGAATGTATTCAACGTCTGTCGAAACTTGCGCTCGATTTTCCAGAGATCAAAGAACTCGACATTAACCCTCTGATTGTCAACGACGAGGGGGGCGGCTGCTACGTGGCAGATGCACGCATCATGCTCTAACGCAAGGAGACGAGCTCATGAGGATTATCATTCACGATAACTACGAGGCACTGAGCAAATGGACCGCGTATCATATCGCCCGGCGTATCAAGGAGTTCAATCCCTCTGCTCAGAAACCGTTCGTGCTCGGTTTGCCTTCAGGGACGTCACCGCTGGGGACCTATCAGCAACTCGTAAGCCTTCATCAGGAAGGGAAGGTGTCGTTCCAGCATGTGATCACGTTTGCTCTCGATGAATATGTGGGGATCTCTGAAGATTCCCCGCAGAGCCACCACTCCGTGCTGTGGAACGACTTCTTCAATCATATCGATATTGCGCCGGAACACGTGAACGTCCTGGACGGAAACGCGCAGGATCTCGAGGCGGTATGCAGACAGTTCGAGGAGAAGATTCGGGCGGTGGGAGGCATGCGCCTCTTCCTCGGGAGTATCGGGCCGGACGGGCACATCGGGTTCAATGAACCCGGTTCTTCCCTGGCCTCCCGAACTCGAATCAAGACGCTGACTCAAGCTGCCCGCGCGGCCAACGCACGGTACTTCAATAACGACGTGAACAGAGTCCCGCGGACAGGCCTTACGATGGGTGTGGCGACGATTATGGATGCACACGAGGTCGTCATTGTGATCAGTGGCTTCACCAAAGCGCGAGCCCTGCAGAAGGTTGTCGAAGAGGGGGTCGACCATATGTGGACCGTTTCCATGATTCAGCTTCATCGACATGGAATGATCGTCTGCGATGAGGAGGCGACGCTTGAGCTCAAGGTCGGAACAGTGAAATATTTCAAGGACATTGAGCAGGAAAACCTTGGCTTGCCTGATCTCTAGAACGAGCGAGTGTGATCCACTGCCCGACCGGGGCGCGCAATTCTCTTGATGTTCTGCCGCTCTTTTGGTAGCATGGGCGTAGCGGTTTCAGTAGGCGTGCGTTCTCCGGTATTCTCCCTCCGGCATCCGATGTGTTCTCGTCTTCGGGGTACCTCCGGCCGAGGAACTCTCCGTTGCGAACCAAATCGCCTGGGAATGACTCATGACGTATGCACATCTTACAGAAGATCAGGTCGCACAGCTTGTCCGGCAAGGATGCGCAGCCAGCGACTGGCGGTCGGTCACCGTTGCCCCGGTGTGCGATCTTGACCGGATCAGTGGTGTCCATTTCTACGGCGCTGTGCAGATCGGAAGCACAGCCGGCACCCACGTCGTCGATGGGGTAGAGGTCATGTGTGGCATCTACCGTGCGTCGATTGCGGATTGCGTGGTCGGCGACCGGGTTCGCATCGCCGACATCGGCTCGGTCATCTCGAACTATGTCATTGACGATGGCGGCGTCATTCAGGACGTTGGATCAATCGTGGCGGAGGCCGGGTCTCCGTTCGGCAACGGCGTCGAGCTGGAGACCATCAACGAAGGGGGAGGACGGGGTGTCAGGATCATCAATGATCTCACCTCTCAAGTTGCCTATGTGCAGGGAGCCCTTCGGCATAACAGTGAGTTCAGAAGAAGGCTTAACGGCATGATCGATGGGAAAGCGGCCGCGGCAAGGGCAGACAAAGGTCGCATCGGTGAACGAGCGCGCATTCTTCATTGCGGCTCGCTTCGTAATGTCATGGTGGGACCTCATGCATTTCTTCACGGCGCTCAGTACCTCGAAAACGGGACGATCAGCAGTTGCGCAGAGCATCCGACGGAAGTGGGTGAAGGCGTCCAGGCGAAGTCGTTTATCCTCTCCGAAGGCGCGCGCGTTGACAATGGGGCGATCATCGAGAAGGCCTTCGTCGGGCAGGGGGTGAAGATGGGCAAGCAGTATTCCGCAGAGAGCTCGCTCTTCTTTGCCAACTGTGAGGCCTTCCACGGAGAGGCGGTGGCTTTGTTCGCGGGGCCATACACCGTGACCCACCACAAGTCAACGTTGTTGATCGCCGGTTTGGTTTCGTTTTACAACGCCGGCAGTGGATCGAACCAGAGCAATCACATGTACAAGCTGGGCCCCGTGCATCAGGGTGTGCTGGAGCGCGGCTGCAAGACGGGGTCTTTCTCATATCTCATGTGGGAGAGCCACATCGGAGCGTTCAGCGTGGTCATCGGAAAGCACTACGCCAACTTGAATGTTCCGAACTTCCCGTTCTCGTATATCAATGAGGAAGACGGAGCTTCGAAGATCATTCCGGGCCTCAACCTCACTTCAGTCGGAACAGTCCGTGACGCAGAGAAGTGGCCCAAGCGTGACAACCGAAAGGCTCCCATCAAGCGCGATCTCATTGTCTTCGAAGTGTTTTCGCCATACACTGTTGAGAAGATGCGGCGGGGTCGGGACGAGCTGCTCTCCCTCAGCGAGAAGGTGCCCAAGGAGAAATCGTTCGTCGTTGTCGGCGGTGCGCAGCTGAGTCGTCTCCTTCTAAAAAAAGGAGCAAAGTACTACTCGCTGGCCATCGCACGGTACCTGAATGAGAAACTCATCGACCGGCTCCGGGAAGCAGTCTCCAGAACCAGGGACTGGAAAGCAGCGACCGGATCGCTGGTGCCGACAACTGTTCTCAAGAATTCGACGGAATGGATGGACGTCAGCGGATTGTTGACTCCACGCGAACGGCTGGTGCAGCTCGAAGCTGCAGTCGCGGGTGGTGGGATAACCACGTACGACTTGCTGCTGGCTGAATTCCGGAAAATGTACGATTCCTACTGGGCCGACGAGTGGCGCTACGTATATGACGTGTACGCAAAGGAGTACAACGTTCAGCCCGACACTCTTACCAAGGAACAGGCTCTCGCCGCCATCAACGAGTGGGAGAGCGCAGCGACGTCTCTACACGGAATGATTCTTGAAGATTCCAAGAAGGAATTCGGGGCGTTCGCGAGAATCGGCTACGGCGTCGACCAACCGGAGGATCTCATGCAGCGGGATTTCGAGGCGGTTCGGGGAACGATTGAAACGAACAGCGTTGTGCAGAGGCTCGTGAACGAGGGGGCCGCGATCCAAAGACGCAAACAAGAATTTGCAGAACTTATTACTTCTCTTTGATCAGCGATCACCACGAATGAAGGAGGGATCATTATGAAGACGTATGAACTCCAGGATGTGGCAACGCCCAACCTTCTCGAAGACACGTTTCCGTATTCCTTGCCGCCAGTGATCAAGTTCGAGGGAAAAATTCACGAGCTGATCGACGGCAAGATTGTGGAGTTCGATCCGAACGAGGTGAAAACGAGGGAGATTCATATCACCGACACGACGTTTCGAGACGGCCAGCAGGCGCGTCCGCCATACAAGAAAGATCAGATGGTTCGCCTATACGAAATGATGTCGCGCCTGGGAGGTCCGAACGGTGTGCTGCGTCAGTCTGAGTTCTTTCTCTACACCAAGAACGATCGCGAAACCATCGATGCTTGCAGGGCGCTGAATCTGAGGTATCCGGAGATCACGGGCTGGATCCGAGCGAACAAAGGAGACTTCCGGCTGGTGAAGGAAATGAACCTGAAGGAGACGGGCATGTTGACGTCTTCTTCCGACTATCATATCTTCCACAAGCAGAATCAGACGCGCAAGCAGGCCATGGATCAGTACGTGGACGTCGTACAGGCAGCGTGGGAGGCAGGGATCCGCCCCCGGTGCCATCTGGAGGACGTCACGCGGGCTGACCTTCCAGGTTTCGTCCTCCCCTTTGTCCAGCAGCTCGAGCGGTTGAGCGAGCAGGTGCCAGATCATATGAAAGTCAAGATTCGTCTGTGCGACACCATGGGATTCGGAATCTCGTACCCGAATGCGGCAGAGCCTCGCTCGATTCCGAAGCTCATCTGGCGCCTGCGTCATGAGTGCGGCATCACGCCGGACCGGCTCGAGTGGCATGGTCATAACGATTTCCACAAGGTCCATATCAACGGGGTAAGCTCGTGGATCTACGGCTTGAACGCATTGAACACAACGCTCTTCGGTTTCGGCGAGCGGACAGGGAATCCGCCGCTGGAAGGGGCGATTATGGAATATGTGGCACTCAAAGGCGGCCTCAACGGTGTCAATCTTCCTGTTATTACGGAGATGGTGGAATACTACGAGCGGGAGATCGGCACACATCTCGCGTCGAACTATCCATTTGTCGGCAAGGACTTCAATACCACCCGCGCTGGGATCCATGCAGGAGGCCTCCGAAAGTTCGAACAGATCTACAACATTTTCGACACCGCGGCGCTGCTGAACCGTCCTCCCCGTGTGTCAATCACCGACAAGTCCGGCTCCGACGGAGTCGCTTTGTGGGTGAACGAATTTCTCGGTCTCAAGGGCGATGAACGGTTGACGGTGATGAAGGTCTCCAAGATCTTCCGCTGGGTGATGGATCAATACGAAAAAGAAGGCCGCATGTCATCGATCACCGACGAGGAGCTTGAGGAGCAGGTGAAAGCGCACTTGCCGGAGTATTACGCCAAACACAGAAAGAACTGATGACGCGAAGGAGAAGCCTATGAGGGTCATAATTCAACCGAACTACAATCATGTCAGCAAATGGGTTGCCAACTATGTCGTCAAGAAGATCAGGGAAGCGAAGCCGACGGCCGATCGGCCGTTTGTGCTTGGCCTGCCCACCGGCTCATCGCCCCTCGGCACCTATAAGGAGCTGATTGAGCTGCACAAGAAAGGGGAGGTGTCGTTCAGCAACGTTGTGACGTTCAACATGGACGAGTACATCGGGATCCCGGAGGACCACCCCGAGAGCTACCATTCGTTCATGTGGAATAACTTCTTCAAGCAGATCGACATCAAGAAGGAGAACGCGAACATTCTGAACGGCAACGCCAAAGACCTTGCGAAGGAATGCGAGCAGTACGAGGCGAAGATCAAGAAAGTCGGCGGTATTCAGCTCTTTCTTGGCGGCATTGGACCCGATGGGCACATCGCGTTCAACGAGCCTGGTTCGTCACTCGCGTCGAAGACCAGGGTCAAGACGCTGACATACGACACCATCCTTGCGAACGCGCGGTTCTTCGACAACGACATCTCCAAAGTGCCCAAGACAGCGCTGACGGTGGGTGTGGCCACGGTGCTCGACGCGAACGAGGTGCTTATCATCATCAACGGATACAAGAAGGCTCGTGCGTTGGCGATGGTTGTCGAAGCCGGCGTCAATCATATGTGGACGGTGAGTGCGCTGCAGCTCCATCCGCACGGCATCATCGTGTGTGATGATGAAGCGACCCTGGAACTCAAGGTAGGGACCGTAAAGTACTTCAAAGACATCGAGGCTCCGAATCTCGATCCGGCTACGCTTCTTCGGTGACGAGAGCGTGCGGCTCTGAACACGAACGGGCGAGGGTTCCCTCGCCCGTCGTCATTTCCTGCGCGCCGCCAGCAGTCGAAATCGCCGGTGGCGACTCAGATTTGAATTGCCTTCACAAACCTCTTGACGATCTCGATCGGTCTGCTGATAGCCGTTCCAACCACGACGGCGTGCGCCCCGAGTCGCATCGCGTACGCGAGTTGCTCGGGCGTCCAGAAGCGCCCCTCGGCAACAACCTGTCCTGGTAATCGCTTCGCGAGCATGCCAACCAAATCAAAATCCGGGACATCAAGGCGCACCTTACGTGTGTACTCCGTGTAGCCTGAGAGGGTTGTTGCTATGAAGTCTGCACCGGCCTTTGACGCGGCGATTCCCTCTTCGAATGTCGCGATATCCGCCATAAGGGGAATAGGGACTCGGCGCTTGACCTCGACCACCATCGAGGGGCCATCCATGCCGTTTGGCCGCACACGATGAGTGGCATCGAGCGCAGCAAGGTTGCCACCGGCCTGGGCGATCGCCTCGATATCGTCGATCGTTGCAGTGATGAGGACCTCGCCGTTTGAGAAGACGGATTTTGTGATTCCGATGATCGGAAGCTGAATGACTTTCTTGACTGCCCGAATATTCTCGATCCCGCGAACGCGCACCGCAACCGCCCCGCCGATCTGAGCAGCCCTGGCAAAAGCAGCAACAGACTCGGGATTGTCGAACGGACCGTTTTCTTCTGCCTGGCAGGAAACGATAAGACCGCGCTGGAGGAGTGGCGACATGACTCTCAGAAGGCGTTTGCTGGATGTTTCAACTGGATGGTCAATGCCGGCAGCAGTTCGCACTCACCGCTTCGGCTTGAACGCAAGCTTGAGCGTTTTGATTTCAAATGGTGAGAACTTGAGCGTAAGCTTCGATTTCACTGGCTTAAGCGGCGCCAGATCGTTCTCCAACATATCGCATTCCGCTACAGCTTCAAGCCGCGCGCCGAATTCAAATGTAACCTTGGCGGGTTGACCGTGCGCTTCGTGGATCCGGACGATCACATCGTCGCTATCCTCTGCCTTCTTGATGCAATCGACGATGATGCTCGAACTTGCATAGCTGATCAACGGGCTGATTCGGTCCGCCGATCCCCGAATAACAAGTGGGACCTGATTGAATTCACGCGCCCGCTGAAGGGTCTCACCGGTCCGCCAATCGCCGGCGTGGGGATAGAGCGCGTAGCTGAGTTGATGGTCCCCTTGATCCGTGACCCGATTGTCGGTCAACCGCAACGGATCAAGAGGATGGGGATAGTGGGGTGAGCGGAGCAGTGTCAGCCGAAGCCTGTTCTCGCTCGCATCGTATCCGTACTTGCAGTCGTTGATGAGACTGACGCCCGCTTTCTGCTCGGACAGATCGGCCCACTGCTGTGCGGGGACTTCGTACATCGCTCTGTGTCGGAGCTCCGTTGGCTTCGTGGTGCGCTGCAGCGCACCGAATTGGATCTCGTAGGTCGCATTGCTTGTCTTGACGTTCAGCGGGAACGAAACCTTCAGCAGAGTCTGCTTCTCTTTCCACCGAACGGAGGTCAGGAAATCGATGCGCCGGGACTTGTGATAGAACCTGATGTCCTGAGAGACGCTCGAGCCGCTATCCGATTTGTGCTCGATCCGAATCGCCGCCCGGAGCGGGCCCATCTCCAGGATTCGAATTCTGTTGAATTTCAGAAGTTCAAACTGCTTGCTCGGATACTCGGGATCGATCTCCCAGGCATCCCACTGCTTTGGAGTATCCTTGAAGCTCTGGAACACATTTGCACGCGCACCCTTGGCGATGAGCTCGCGCCGGAGTGTCTTGTCGTAGAGAGACGTGAAATGGCCCTTCGAATCGAGCCGCAAGCGATACAGCGGTGTGTCGACAAGGCGGTGGCTGATTTTCCACGGCGCAGCCGCAGCCGGCTGCGTGGTGCTCGGGCTGACGACAAGATTGGCGAAGGAAAACGGGGGGACGTTTTCCAGATAACAGAGCAGATGGACAATCCCTTTCTTCCGTCCAAGAATCTGATGGTCGACGGCCCTCCCATGGTCGTCGAGCACAAGGAAGTTCTTCCCTTTCGACTTCACCTCGAGGAGTACATACTCGTTCCGTTTCCATGCAAGCGGATTGAATATCGCAAAATCGTACTCGCGCGTTCTTCGCTTCACGTTCTTCACAAGGCCGGAGAGTGCCCGGTGTTGCAGTTGTTCGCAGGTCCTGCGGATCTCTGCAAAATCCTTCCGCACGTCATCGAGCACTTCAGCAATGGAGGTCCCGGTGACGATGTCGTGGAACTGATTGAGCAACAACTTCTTCCACGCTTTCTCAATCTGATCCTGTTCGTAGCGGCGGGAGGCCGCTGTCGCGCCGAATATCCAGCCGAGAACGGACAGCAGCTCCGTGGCGTAGAGCTGCGATTCTGCTTGGCGGTTCTCGCGTTTCACCCAGCCGAGCGTCGTGTACGTTCCGCGGTGTTTCTCCAGGTACAGCTCGTCATCCCATGTCTCCAGCTCACCCGCGTGCTCCTCAACCACTTTGAAGAATCCTGTGACCGATGAGAACGTTGAGGGAGGCAATCCAACGATCGTGCGCAGGATTCTCCAGGATTCGATCTGTTCCTTCGTTGGTCCACCACCGCCATCACCAAAACCGAATGTCTGAAGAGTCTCCGGACTCTCTTCTTTCTCAACGAATCCCTCCCAGCTCTTCTTGAGATCTTTCGGTGCTATTGATCCTTCCAACCCCACCGCGGGTGCATGCGAGAGCACCTTTGAGCCGTCAATTCCCTGCCACCAGAAGGTGTTGTGGCGGAATTTCGTCGTGTCGTTCCAGGTGAGCTTGGTTGTGAAGAAATACTTGATTCCAGTCTTCTTCAGTATTTGCGGGAGCGCCCAGCTATAGCCGAAGCTGTCCGGCAGCCACAAGACATCAGAATCTAGTCCAAATTCCCTCCTGAAGAACCGCTTTCCGTGGAGAATCTGACGCACCAACGATTCTCCGTTTGGGATGTTGCAGTCAGGCTCCACCCAGGTCGAGCCGATGGGATGCCAGCGGCCTTCGCTGACCTTCTGCTTGATCTCCTTGTAGAGGTCAGGATACTTCTCCTTGACTAACTCGTACAGCAAGGCCTGGGACTGCGTGTAGGAAAGCTCGGGGAATTCCTCCATCAAGCGCAAGACCGTTGAGAACGTTCGCGCACACTTACGTTTTGTCTCCTGCAATCTCCAGAGCCACACAACATCGATGTGCGATTGCGCGATGAGGTGAATGAGCCCCTGGATGTCAGTTTTGTACTCGGTTTCGAGAGTTCTCGAAAGAAAATTGTACGCGCGTACGATCGCGTTGGGATACTCCTCTCCCTCGGGCTTGAAATATTTCAAGAAAACGAGGGTCTGACGGATGATCTCTCGTACCTCTTTCGACTCCGGGGTGGATTGGCCGGCGGTCCTTTCCAGCTCGTGAAGCGCGAGAAGACCATGGTAGAGCAAGCGAGCGGTGGGATTGAGGGTAACAAGTTCAGCAGAGTTGAACGTGCTCAACTCGCTCCTCCGTCCGCTGTATGCCTCGATGGCGACGAGGAAGCTCTGGTTCGTACGTGCCCTTGTGGTAAGAAGGACCTCCTGGTGGTGTGAATCGACCCCGTGGTAGGGCTTTCCGTTCAGGTACAGGAGCGATTCAGGCAGGTCGAGGAGCAGTGCGACGGGTTTCCCCGAAAACTCCCGGGGCACTCTGACGCGCCTTCGGAACCAGACCGTCTTGTCGTAGCCGCCCCACGGGGCGGGAATAGTGTATTTCCACCACTTCGTATCATTCAGAGACGGTGACGCTGCATGAGGAAATTCCCCTTCTTTCAATTTCCAGTCGGACAAAGGGACAGATGCCGGATAGATGTGGCTCTTGATGAAGGGGAGAGTCTGGGTGAGGAGATCGATTGCCATCGGTGTGATGTCAGTCAGAATGGGCCAGTCGCGATCAACATTCGGTAAAACCGGCTAGAAAATAGGCATTGTTAGGTGATATGTCAAGTGAGTTCACGGCAAGGGATTGCGTGAGCTGGGATGATGCATTTCTTGACATTTTCGGGGGTTTGGAGTAATTTGGCAGGGGGAGAAACCAGCCTTACCGTTTGAAGTCGAACGATCTCGCTTGTTCGAAATCACAGCCAGTCACGCCGTCAGACTGTATTTCATGGAGAAAGGGATCTTAAGCTGTGCACCGATGGACTTCACTGATTTTCTCATCACCAGCTTCAGGAATCCGCGTACTCTTTGTCTTCTGTCAAGAACGTCCAGCATCCAATGCGTGAGGTTCCAATGAAGAGTCTACTGATACCCTTCGTGTCCCTATCGCTTCTCGGATTCGCAGAGGCTCAGGATCTGAACTGGGAGCGAACAAGCGGCCCGCCTAGCGGCAAGGTGTTAGCTTTGGCCATCAGCGGGACGAACATCTTTGCAGGGGCAAGTGGTGGGGGCGTGTTTCTTTCGACGAACAATGGGACGACCTGGATTGCAGTGAACACTGGGTTGACGAACTTGGATGCTGGCGCACTTGCCGTCAGCGGGACGAATCTCTTTGCGGGGACGTCTGGTGGTGTTTTTCTTTCCACGAACAACGGAACAAGCTGGACAGCGGCAAACAATGGATTGACGAACACGAATGTTCTTGCCTTGGCTGTGAGCGGGTCGAACATCTTTGCGGGAACGTTTGGTGGTGTTTTTCTTTCCACGAACAACGGAACAAGCTGGACGGCGGTAAACACTGGGTTGACGAACACGATTATTTACGCATTGGCCGTGAGCGGGTCGAACATCTTTGCGGGGACATATGGTGGCGGTGTTTTTCGTTCGACGAACAACGGAACAAGTTGGACAGCGACAAGCAGTGGGCTAACGAATTTGTATGTGCAGGCATTTGCCGTTAGCGGGACGAACATGTTTGCGGGGACATCCGGTGGTGGTGCCGTGTTCCTCTCAACGAACAACGGAACAAGCTGGACGGCGGTCAACACTGGGTTGACGAACATAAATGTTTTTGCCTTGGCGGTGAGTGGCGCGAACACCTTTGCGGGAACGGAGTTTGGTGGTGTTAATCTTTCGATGAACAACGGAAAGAGTTGGACGGCCGTCAACAATGGGCTGACGAATATGAACGTTCGGGCATTGGCTGTGAGTGGGGCCAATATCTTCGCCGGGACGTGGGGAGATGGTGTTTTCCGGAGCTCGCTGCCTGCCAGTCTCCTTCCGTCTATTCCGGAACAAGAGCCGAACAACACGGCAGGCCAGGCGAATCAAATAGCACTTGGAGATATTGTCGCCGGCTCCTTTTCCGTCCCCGGTGATGTTGACTATTTCAAGCTCAACCTTGCTGCTCTTGATACGATCGATCTGCTTGGAAGCAACGCGGCAGGCTCGACCATCGATGCATATCTGAAGTTGTACGATGCATCCGGCAACCTCCTGGAGGAGAGTGACGACTTTCTGAGCACGGAGGCATCTCGCATCATCTGCGTGATTCCCTCCGGTGGGACATATTATATACGGTATGCTTGCCATCCAACGGGCGGGGAATATCCGAATGCGGTTGGCAAAAAGTCCGGTGCTCACTCGAACGATCTCAGCGAGCTTGAGAGTGTGACTCTGCTTCAGAAGTCCGTCCCTGCGCTTTCCGATACGGGAAGCTACCGGCTGATTGTTCGGAGGTTCAGGCCATCCGCTCCTCAGGTCAGAACGTCGGGGGGCTATAACATCTTCCACAATTCGGCCGCGTTTGATGGTGATTTCTACCCCAACGGTCTTCCTACAGCGCTGACCGTCGAGTACGGAACAACAACCGGCTACGGTTCCATGCGGCTGTTGGCAACGGCTCTCGATATCTTCGGCCAGTACTGTTCCGATGAGTTGCAGTCATTGTCTCCCAACACGGAATACCACTACCGACTCGTTGCGACAAACAGTCTCGGCAGGTCCGAGACAGCGAACGAGTCCTTCACCACTCCTCCGGCGCCGGATGGCTGGGTACGCGTACGGACGGGGACGACGCCCCTACTCAGGAATGTCGCTTTCGCGAATGTCAGCCTAGGCATGGCGGTTGGCGGAGACGGCTTGATCCTGAAAACGACGGACGGGGGGAGTTCGTGGACGCCTCTGACCAGCAACACGTACGAGTATCTTCGCGGCATCGCGCTGGCGAGCCCGAGTGTTGCTCTTGCAGTCGGCAACAGCGGCACGATCCTGCGGACGACCGACGGAGGCACGACGTGGATAAGCAGGGCTTCAGGTACCACCTTGGAATTGACGGACGCTTGTTTCTCGGATGCGAACACGAGTGTCGTCGTTGGGAACGGCGGATCAATGTTACGCACAACGGACGGCGGAGTGTCGTGGAATTCGATCAATAGCGGGACGACGCAGAATTTCCGCGGCGTGGATTTCGGAAACCCGAGCATCGGCATCGCCGTTGGAGCGAGCGGAACCATTCTCCGCACAACCGATGGTGGGAAGTCGTGGACGCTTGTGACCAGTCCGGTACCGGATTTCCTGTACAAAGTCTATATGGTAAATGAAAGAGTTGGCTTCGTGGCCGGAGCCGCGGGGATATTGCTGAAGACAACCGACGGTGGATCCTCCTGGGTGCGATTGACGAGCGGGACTGACGCAATGCTCATCGGCATCTCCTTCTCGGACGAGCGAAATGGGATTACCGTGGGATTTGACCATCGATTGCTGCGGACGAAAGACGGCGGGGCAACCTGGGCGAATGAGGAGAGCGGCACGTGGAACGATCTCTACGGCGCGGTGTTCGCGGGGACGAGTGCAATTGCGGTGGGAGACCACGCGACCGTGCTTCGAAAGGACATGGGGCCAGGCGCTGCCATCTCGGTTCAAGTGTTGAGTCCGAACGGCGGCGAATTCTGGAATGAGGACCTAGGTCACCGCATTCGCTGGCAGGCGAGCGAAAGCTCCGGGAAGACGATCAGCCGAATTCAAATCCTATACTCCGTGGATAACGGTGCTCACTATAGCGTCATCTTTGACTCTGTTGCCAACACCGGCTCGCGCATCTGGGCAACTCCACGGACTCCGACCAAGGATGCGCGCGTGAGGGTTGTGGCTTATACCCCTGACGGCGCGTCTGCCTGGGACGAAAGCGATGCTCCCTTCACGATTGTGGATGTGGCGACATACGTACATCACACAGGTGTGCTTGCCCACACCGTGCGAAATGACGGCTTCACCGGCAGCGGAGGCGGGACCTACGATCCGGCTGAGCCCTCGCTCGAGTTTCCGCCGGGAAGCAAGAGACACTACCTGTATCTAGGGCAACTGATGGTCGGCGCTGTAACTGCATCTGGGGATACAATGGCGAATCTTGCCTATTCGGATGAGTTCCTGCCGGTTGCATCCATTGATACCAGGAGGTTCCCCAGCGTGTCGTATAGCGGATTTCGCTTCCTGATGAAACAGGCGCTGGGGCTGCAAATCGATCAGACCACATATTCCGTGATGAACGAATCGTACCTGTTGATGGGGTACGAAATCTCCAACAAGGGGATCTTCAAGTTCTCGAACATATACGTCGGATTCTATTGCGACTACGACCTCAACGATGCCGCGAAGAACCTGAGCGGGTACGATAGTGCGAACAGGCTTGGGTACGTGTTCGATCCGTCAGGCGGGTGGGGCGGATACGCGGGGATTCGGGTGCTCAGTCATACCTCCTCGACATTCCGTCGGTGGAGCGCGACGGTTCAACCTGAGCCACGAAATCCAGGTGACTTCTATCGGTCGATGGCGAAGCTCGGCAGCGACGATCCGTCGGCCGATCAACCTGCGGACTACCGCGTCCTGCAATGCGTCGGGCCGGTAACGCTTGCACCGGGAGAATCCGTGGCCTTCGTAGTTGCCGTTGCGGTCGGCGAAGGGTTGAGCGGCCTCCGCAACGCGGTGGATCAGGCACAGAAGTTCCACGACATGCTTGTCAGTCCAGCTCCCGGGGTGATAACTGATCCTGCTTCGAACGTGACCTCCAGCTCGGCTAGGCTGAATGCGACAGTCGATACGAGGGGACTGAGCACGACTGTGGTGTTCGAGTACGGAACGTCAACGAGCTACGGGAAGCAAGTTACGGCCGCGGGAAGTCCGTTTACTGCTGCCGACGCCATAACGGTCAGCGCCGATGTCACCGGGCTTACGGGCTCGACGACATATCATTACCGTGTGGTGGCAACGAACTCCGCCGGTACAACGCCGGGTCGGGACCAATCGTTTGTCACTCTCGCCAGTGGTACGATCGCAGTCACCTCAACACCGACAGTCTGGGCTACCGGCTTCGCGTACCCCGTAACGTGGACGAGCAACAATGTCGCGGGCACCGTCACCATCAGGTTGTCGACGAACGGTGGCGCGTCCTATACGACGATCGGCGAATTTGCGAACACCGGTAGCGCCTCTGTGACGGTTCCAACATCGGCTTCACCTTCTACCAATTGTAAGCTTCGGATCTCGTCCACGCTGAATTCGGCGGTTTTTGGCGAGAGCGGGACGTTCACCATTGTCTCCGGCACACGACCCACATCCATCCAGCTCTCCAACACCGTGAGCTTCCCAAGTCAGCCGACCGCGTCGACGGCGTACCGCTTGGTGAGCTTCCCCGGTGATGTCAGTTCGTTGCGTCTCAACCAGATTCTGAGCGGTACATCGCCGTACGATTGGCGCGTATTCCGAGACAACGGCAACTCGTCGAATTTCCTCGTTGAGTTCGCAGGAACCTCCACCCTCACAGTCGGTGAGGGATATTGGATGATCAACAAAGGATCGTTCACACTTTCGAGATCAGTGCCAATCGTGACGCTCAGCAGCGACGCGAGCGCAAGCATTCCGCTGCATAGCGGTTGGAACATTATCGGCAATCCCTTTGAAAAGAGCGTCACGTGGACGGCGGTGCTGGCCGCAAATGGAATCTCGCCATCGGTATCAACGCGTATCTTGGACTACAACGGCTCGTACACATCAAGCAACTCGCTCGATCCATATAAGGGTTACTACTACTTCAATGCTGCCGGCGCGAGCTCGTTGAGGATTCCATATCCTTTTGGAACAAAGATGGAGTCCCCCTTCCAGCTTCCTCCCGTTGACTGGCAACTGAAGGTCTCCTATGCGTCCGACATCAACGAGGATCCTGAGAATTTCGTAGGCGTCGCCCCGGCGGCAACGGAGGGGTTTGACATGCTCGAAAGCTACAAACCGCCGTTGTTTATGGATCAAGCATTTGTCTATTTTGAGCGGCCGGAGTGGAATCAAGAGTACAGCTACTTCAGCGGTGACTATCGTCCCTCACTGGGCGATGGGCAGGTGTGGGATTTCGTCGTCCGCAATCCTCGCAAGTCGACCGGCACGCTGAAATTCTCTGGTGTCGAACAGGTCCCGTCAGACTATGCCATCAGACTGGTCAATCTCTCGAACGCGCGCCCGGTCGATCTCAGAGAGCAGAACGAGTATTCCTATCGCACGACTGACGTCATTACCAGATTCAAACTCATAATTGGAAAGCAACAATTCGTGGACCGCGCTCTGGTCGATGTGGTGCCCGAGAGCTTTGAGCTTCTCCAGAACTATCCGAACCCGTTCAACGCCGGAACGACGATCCTCTTCCGCGTCCCGCGTGAAAGTCGGGTTCAGCTGGATATCGTCTCCATGCTCGGCCAGAAGGTGAAGACGCTCGTAGAGGACTGGCTCGGTGCAGGGACGCACTCCGTCACGTGGGATGGAGCAGACGCCGAGGGAAGACCGGTTGCGAGCGGCGTCTATTTCTACCGGCTCAGCTCGGACGGACAGCGCGTTCAAACAAAGAAACTCACTGTTCTGAAATAAAGGAACTGCAATGAGGATCTCTCGCGTATATCGGTATCGACGGCAGGTAATCGCAGGCCTCATTCTTCCACTGCTCATCTGGTGCGTGAATTCAACAGCGTTCGCGGCACCGGCGCCGCAGGATGAACTCAGGATTACTATCAAGGCGGTGGAAGTGAAGCCGGACTACATCATCGTCTCGTACGAGCTGGTGGCCCCTGCTGCGGACTCCTACGAAGTGAGCCTGGTCCTCCTGAGAGAGGGAAGCTCCTCCTTCAGAATCCCTGTGCGCGCTGCGTCCGGAGACATCGGAGAGGGGAAATTCGCCGGCGGTGTTCGGCAGGTGCGCTGGGAGTTTGGTAAGGACTATCCGCGCGGTCTCTCCGGGGAGGGTTTCTATTTCGAGATCTCAGTCAGTAAAGTGAAAAGCAGTAACCTCTTGTTGTACGTCGGTCTCGGCGGCCTTGCAGCAGTTGGTGGGGCCGTGGCACTCTTAGCAGGTGGTAAGAAAAGCGAAGGCACAACGTCGACGCCGTCCCCGGCCGAACTGCCGATGCCACCCGCGCGTCCGACGAACTAGGCATCTGACCGAAAGCTAGGACTTCGCGTTCTAGCGGTGGGTGTATGAATGTTCTCTTCAGATCGCTTCTGCATTCTAGAGGGAGGAAATTCCCGATGAGAACCCTTACAACGGTTTTGGTCTGTTTGGTGTTGCTCGCACAGACCGTACAGGGCCAGGTGAAGGCGAGGAGCCAAACGTTCTCAATCCAGCCCCCTGCCCGGCCTGCATCGCTGAGCGCTACGGCCGAGTTCAGTGAGCCGTCAGGAAACGGCTACCTGGATGCCGGCGAGAAAGGCACAATTAACGTGACCGTTGCCAACTCCGGCGGCACGGCTGCAAAAAATGTTGTGGCGAGGCTCAGTGCCGAAGGGAGCACTCCAGGCCTGGTGTTGACCGACCGAGTCACAATAGGCGAGATCGCCTCAAATGCGTCCGGGACCGGAATGATCGAAGTGACGGCGCTGGGGACGGTGCAGACCGGACTTTTGAAGTTCACCGTGGAGGTTGTGGCAGACAACAACGTCAAAGCGGAACCGAAATCCCTGAGCTTCTCGACACTCGCTGCTGCCGCGCCCGCGACGCTTGCTGTGACAGTCGAGTTCTCGGAGCCGTCGGGCAACAAGCTTCTTGATGCAGGGGAAAAAGGAACGATCAAGGTCACCGTATCGAATACGGGGGGCAGTACGGCGAAGAACGTCTTGGCGAAGCTCAGTTCTGCTGCTACGGCAGTTGGCATCGACTTCTCAAAATCCGTGACGATCGGCGATGTTGCTCCCAGCAGCACACGAGCCGGCCAGTTTGAAGTATCGGCCTTTGACTACGTCCAGAGTCAAACGTTTTCTTTGACGGTTGAGGTGAGCGCCGACAATGGAGTCAAGGCAGATCCCCGGCCCGTCTCCTTCTCGACCCGCGCAGCTGTTAGGCCGGCCATCCTCGCGGCGACCGTCCAGTTCTCCGAGCCGTCGGGGAACGGAATCCTTGATCCGGGCGAGACAGGGACAGTGACTGTATCGATTACGAACACGGGAGGAACACCGGCCAAGGGTGTCATCGTAAGGGCGAAGACGCAAGTCGATGTCAGCGGCGTGACGTTTCCGGCAGTCGTGCAGGTAGGGGACATCGCCCCCACTGCTTCAGGCACAGCGAGGATTCCGGTCCAGGCTTCGGAGACGGTGCGCTCACAGACGATCTCGCTTACCCTTGAAGCGGCGGATGCCGGAGGCATTGCGGCCGAAGCGAAGACACTGGCTATCACAACGAGGGAAAGGGTGTTGGCCCGAGACACGGCGCCTCCCGACATCGAAGTCTGGGAACCCGTTGTCACCGCGTCCCGCGGTGTGAAGATTGTTCCAAGTGATTCAAAGTTTGCGACGCAGAGCTCTTCTGTCATTGTGAGGGGCATCGCGAAAGATACCAGCGGTGTCGCTGTCGTGACCATTAACGGCCAGGAGGCAAGACTCTCAACGGGAGCGGAAGGATTCGAATTTGTCGGAGAGGCGCTGCTCGTCCTTGGCGAGAATGACGTTGAGGTGCGAGCCCTCGATCGGTTCAAAAATGAGAACAAGCTCACGTTTAGGGTCACGAGGAATCCCGAGACCCTCGCAGAAAGGAGACAAATCCCGGCAGCCCTGTTCAAAGGGCAGCGATGGGCCGTTATCGTCGGCATCTCGAGATACCGCTCGACGGATATCCCGCAGCTTCGGTATGCCGACCAGGATGCCCAGGAGTTCTACAAAATCATGACCAAATCGATCGAGGAGGGAGGAGTGGGAGTGCCGAAAAGCAATGTCCGATTTCTCCTCAACGATCAGGCGACTTCGACGAATGTCCGAGAGGCGCTCACCGATTTCCTGAAGCTTGCCATCGAGGATGACTACGTTTTTATCTACTTCGCGGGACACGGAGCACCGGACCCGGATCGCCCCAAGATTCTCTATCTTCTCACGCACGATTCGGATTTGAACCGCCTTGCCGCCACATCGGTGAAAATGCAGGAGATTCAGGACGCTCTCCGGGACTACGTTGCTGCGAAGACCGTGCTTGTCTTTGCCGACGCCTGTCACAGCCGAGGCGTCACTGGAGCTGTGGCGACGAGGGCCCTTGCTCCTCCGGAGCTCGTCAACGACTTTCTCTCTGAACTTGCCCGGGCGCGCGCAAGCACGATGACCTTCAGCGCAAGCGACGTGAACCAGCTCTCGCAAGAGGATAAGCGCTGGGGAGGTGGCCACGGCGTGTTTACCTGGTATCTGCTTGAGGGACTACGTGGTAAAGCCGACCTGAACAGCGATCAGATGGTGCGGTTGGGAGAGCTCACCCAATTCGTCAGCGACAATGTTCGGCGCGACACGAGATCGCAGCAGAGCCCGATCTCCAGCGGGAATTTTGACATCAACTTGCCCCTCACCATCGTGACGGATAGACCGTCTCCAGAAAAACGCTGAGGATCTGCCGTCGGCAATCGATCCGGAGATTTCCGGATGCCGCCTGGCGGGAAAGGTACTATGATCCTATCATCGTCGATCAGGTTTCGCACTCTTCTTCTGGGCATCGCAGCAACTGCTGTGCTCTCCGCTCCCGCCCGGCCTCAGGTTCTCGCCCCACCGCGTGCGCTGAGGGTGCAGATCTCAGTGAATCACCCGAATCTGGTGTATCGTGAAGGTGATACTCTGCGAGTGTCGGTCACCGCGAACAAAAACTGCTACCTTCGGCTCATGTACTGCGAGGCGAGTGGAAAGGACGTGGTCATCTTCCCGAACTACCAGGACATGGACGACAAAGTTCAGGGCGGGGTCGAGTACGTCATCCCGACGAAGTTCCAGATAACGCAGCCGCTGGGGAGCGAAGCTCTGCATGCGTTCGTAAGTTCGGAGAAGTTCTCGACGCTGGACGGCCTCGATCGTGGCGATGGCCTGATCGTGTTGAAAGAGCCCATAGAGAGGGTGCTCACGAAGCTGAGGTCAGGCGGGATTTTTGGGGAATATGCGGAACAGAGGTTGGAGATCATCACGAGGGCAAAGGAAGTCGCTGCATCCGAGGCACCACAAATCAAACCGCCTTGGATTGAACTCGTACAGCCGGGTCCGAGCGATTTTCTTGTCGATCAGCGAGATACGGTCACGATCGAGGGTCTTGTGACAGGGGATGATCTTGTTACGCCCGTCCTCATCAACGGGAAACCCGTTCAGACGGAGAAGATCTCCTCAGGCCTGCAATTCAGTCTCTCGGTGGGATTGGTGGTGGGCGAAAACACGTTCGAGGTCGTCGCGAGGAATGCTCATCATCAAACGACGACGAAGTCCCTGGTAGTTAAGAGGGCAGAGAACAGGTTCGCTGGAAAGCGGTGGGCAGTAGTGATCGGGATCAGCGAGTACAAACATCCTGAGATCCACGACCTGAAGTATGCACATCGCGACGCGGAGGCGTTCTACGAGTTCTTGAAGAGCGCCAATGGGGGAGCGTTCGCCGACGATCATACCTTGCTCCTCACAGACGCAAAAGCCACAAAGGCGAACGTGCGGAGCGCGGTCTTCGACTTCTTGAAGCAGACGAGCGAGGAAGATCTGGTGATGATCTACTTCTCCGGACACGGTCTGAGCAGAGGCAAAGGATACTCCTACTTTGTGACACACGACAGTGATCCGTACCGAATGGAAGAGACAGCGTTTGACATGGAAGATATCCAGGCCGCGCTGCGAAAGACGATCCAGGCGGAACGCGTGGTGATCTTCGCGGACGCGTGCTACAGTGGTGCAATCAATGACTATGTCAAAGGGACCCGAACAACTCAGCTCGAAGAGAATCTGATCAACCGATATTTGTCCGAGATGGCAAAGGCCAAGCCGGGCATCGTCTCTGTGACCTCGTGCGCCGAGAACGAAGTCTCGGGAGAAGCCTGGCTCTTCTGGGAGCACGGAGTGTTTACGTTCGTTCTCATTTCTGGTTTGGGAGGGAAGATCATTGATACTGAAGGACGAGTGAAGACGTTTGAAAGCGCCGACGCGGACGGGGACGGGATTGTCACTGTCAGCGAGCTTACTCAATATGTTACAAAGTATGTCCCGGGATATACCAAGAACAAGCAGAATCCCCAGGTTAGCAAATCCAATTTCGATCCAAATACTCCTCTGAGTGTTATTCGCTAATCCTTCCTTTTCGGTTGCAATTCCTCTTGACGAGGAGTACATTGCGCATCGCTTCGACCGAGGTCGTGTCCACGCCAACACGATCTACGTCCGCCAAGTGAGACGAATCCCATTCCCTGCACATTGACCTAGGCAGCGGGTCCCCATTATGCACCTGATCGACTGGATCATCGTTCTCTCCTATTTCGTGTTCAGCGCCGCCATCGGGATCTATTTCACAAAACGAGCCGGTAAGAATATCCATGAGTATTTTCTCTCCGGGCGTAACTTGCCGTGGTGGCTGGCAGGCACATCAATGGTGGCAACGACCTTCGCTGCTGATACGCCTCTTGCAGTGACGGAGCTTGTTGCAAAGAACGGCATTGCCGGAAACTGGCTCTGGTGGAACTTCATCTTCGGCGGGATGCTGACGGTCTTCTTCTTTGCGAGGTTGTGGCGTCGTGCGGGCATTCTCACTGACGTCGAGTTCGTCGAGCTGCGTTACTCCGGGAAAGCCGCCGCGTTTCTGCGGGGATTTCGCTCCCTCTATCTGGGGATTTTCATCAACTGTGTGATCATGGGCTGGGTGAATCTCGCTATGGCCGCTATCTTGGAGGGTATGTTTGGCATTCCGCGCGAAAGCGTCATGACTTACATAGGACTCGCGTTGGCGATTACAGCGGCCTATTCCGCGCTCTCCGGCATGTGGGGAGTTGTGGTGACGGATGCATTCCAGTTTGTCCTCGCCATGGTGGGAACGATCGTGCTCGCTTTCGTGGTGCTTGCTTTGCCTCAGGTTGGAGGCGTATCAGGGCTTGTGGAAAAACTCCCCGAATGGTCATTGAAACTCACCCCCGTCATTGAGAGCCATGGAACGGCGCAGGCCTTCGGTGGAGCGCTCGCTCTTTCTGCAGCCGCTTTTCTTGCGTTTGTCGGCGTGCAGTGGTGGGCATCGTGGTATCCGGGCGCTGAGCCGGGAGGAGGGGGATATGTAGCCCAGCGGATGATGTCGGCAAAGGATGAGAAACACTCCCTCTTCGCAACGCTCTGGTTCACCATCGCTCACTACTGTATTCGCCCCTGGCCTTGGATCCTGGTCGGGCTCGCTACATTGGTGCTCTACCCGGAGCTTTCACCCGCCGACAAAAAGCTCGGCTATGTCTATGCAATGAGGGACTATCTGCCGATCGGACTGAAAGGCATGTTGGTGGCCTCGTTCTTTGCCGCATATATGTCGACCATCGCGACGCAACTAAACTGGGGGACCTCGTACGTCATCAACGATTTCTACAAACGGTTCGTCAAGCCTAACGCCGTAGAGAAACGCCTGGTGCTTATCGCTCGCGCAACGACGATCACGATGATGATCCTCTCGCTGGTAATCACCGGATGGTTGGAGACGATCTCGGGCGCGTGGGCATTCATCATCGAAGCCGGCGCCGGCCTCGGCCTTGTCCTGATCCTGCGATGGTTCTGGTGGAGGATCAATGCGTGGAGTGAGATCGCGGCGATCATCACCCCGCTCGTCGCGTACGCCTACGTGAAGTATGCAACGACGGTGGAATTTCCTGAATCCCTCTTCTACATTGTGGCCGTCACGACATGTTCCTGGATGCTCGTCACCTTCCTGACGAAGCCCACAGATGGAGAGACGTTGAAGAACTTCTACCGCCGAGTCCACCCGGGAGGAATCGGGTGGAAGCCGATTGCCGAATTGGTACCCGAAGTCAAGCGAGACTCGGGATATGCCCGGGTCTTCCTGAATTGGGTCGCCGGCATCGTGTTGGTATACGCGATGTTGTTCGGTGTCGGAAAGTTGATCCTCGGTCAGCATCTCGAGGGAGTGATGTTTCTCTTCGTAGGATTCCTCGCAGCCGGCGTCATTTACCGGGATCTCTCAAAGCGTGGTTTCGAAAAGCTGATGGAATGATCAGAGCTGGAAGAACGATCATGAGCACCCAAACCATATACTTCTTGGCTTTCTTCCTCCTCTCAATACTCTGCGTACTCCTCTTCTTTTGGCTCATCCCCCAATCAGCCGACACGGTTTATGTCAACGCTAGAATCTATACGATGGATCGGGCGAACACGGTGGCTGAGGCGATGGCGGTGCGCGGAGATCGGATTGTGAGTGTCGGCTCCACCAAGGATCTGCAGCGGCGATTCGAGAGCCAGCGCGTGGTAGACCTGGAAGGGAAAACCGTTCTCCCTGGTCTGATTGATGCCCACGTTCATTTGCTTAGCTTCGGTGTGTCCAAATTGACGCTCAACGTTTCCGGTACGAAAAGCGAAGCTCAGATCGCAGACATGGTACGCGACCGCGCAGCGACCAGCGATCGTGGACAATGGATCCGCGGGCGCGGCTGGGACCAGAACAGCTGGGCATCGAAACGCTTTCCAACAAGGGATCTGTTGGATCGTGCGTCACCGGGGAATCCGGTCTACCTGATCCGCATCGACGGTCACGCCGCCTGGGCCAACTCGCTCGCGCTGACGATTGCAGGGATCACGATTGACACGCCCGACCCTCCGGGAGGGAAAATCGTAAGGGATGCGCGCGGCAGCCCGACGGGAATTCTTATTGACAATGCAATGGATCTGGTTGGTGAGTTCCTCCCTCCCCCCTCTGACAACGAGCTCAAGGAAGCCGTACGGCTTGCCATCCGGGATTTCCTGATGTGCGGCATCACGTGTGTGCATGATATGGGGATCGAGGCCCGAGAGATCGAGTTGTACAAGCAGCTCATCGACGCCGATGAATTCCCGTTCCGCGTCTATGCTGCGATCGAGAGCGCCAGCCCGACGTGGTCCTTGTACAACGGTAGTGATTCAGCCGGGAAGAAGAGAGCACCGTTCGTGGGCTACGGCGGCAACAAGTTGTGGGTGAGGGCGGTGAAGGTATACGTCGACGGCGCACTGGGATCCCGCGGCGCAGCCTTGCTCGAGCCGTATTCCGACGATCCGATGAATCGCGGACTAACGGTGACGACTGAAGATGCTTTGCGGAGCGTCGTGGATGATGCTCTTGCCAACGGCTTTCAGGTGTGCACACACGCCATTGGAGACCGGGCCAACAACATCATACTGAACGTTTATGAAAACGCACTCAAGGCTCGATCCGTGCCTAACCATCGGTTTAGGCTTGAGCATGCTCAGGTGCTCGCCCCGAGCGATATCCCGCGTCTGAAGAAGCTCGGTGTCATCCCCAGCATGCAGCCGACACACTGCACTTCTGACATGTATTGGGCAGAAGCCCGGCTGGGTCACAGCCGGATTCTTGGAGCATATGCCTGGCGTTCCTTGCTTGATACCGGTGTCATCATTCCAGGAGGTTCGGATTGCCCCGTCGAGAATCCGAATCCTCTCTTCGGAATCTATGCGGCGATCACGCGCCGGGACTGGCTCGGTAGACCGAAAGATGCTCGTGACATTGCTGAATTCTTCCAACTTTCGGAAAGGGGTATTGTCGATCCTATAGCGTTTGACGGCGGTTGGTACGCGTCGCAACGGATGAAACGTGACGAGGCACTGCGCGCGTTCACGACGTGGGCTGCATACGCTGGTTTTCAGGAATCCGTCCTTGGATCGCTGGAGCGAGGGAAATTGGCAGATTTTATTGTCCTCTCCAGAGACATCACTGCAATTGATCCCATGGACATTCTCACAACAGTGGTGGAGCAAACGTTTGTCGGTGGGGAAGTCGTATACTCGAGGTAGAGGACGACGGTCCGTCGTGTGATCAGGGTCAAGAGCGAGGCTGTTGTTTTTGCCCCGAAAAGTTAGTATGTTTTTGCCGAATCGCCAGAGCTAGGCAGAAGGAAGAGAGAATCAATGCCGTACAGGGTTCTCATTGCAGATGATGATGAAGGCCAGCGGAAATCCCACGGCTTTGCGCTCGAGGTTTGCACTGCAATTCTCGAGGACGAGATCGAGATCGTGGAAACGGCGACAAGTGTCGAGACCTGGGAGAAGATTAAGTCTGAATTATTCAGCCTCATCATCCTTGACAACGACTTCAAGGATATGCACTTGAAAGGCCATCTTCCCGGGATTGCGCTGCTGCAACTCGCGCGGCGGGAGGGAATGAATCGCTCTACGCCCACGTTCTTCTGCAGTGCGGATGCATACGATACCTTGAAGGCAATGGTGGAGAAGTTCGGCGGTATTTATATGTCCAAAGTTGGATACGATATTGAGAAATCTGCTCAGTTGTTTGCGGAGAAGATGAAGAAGCGCTGAAGCAAGTTGCGGTACGTCAGTGTGTTTGAAGGGGCTCTCATAAGGAGCCCCTTTTTCATGACAGTGAAATGCAGCGGCTTGCGCTTTGGTGCAAATAGTCATACATTTTTCCCAGAGCATCATCTACGCTTGCACCTGGAGGTCCCGTGTACGAACGATGTCTGAACGAAGCTGAGCGAATCCTCGCCTCCGAGAAGGACGTCATCGTCCCCGTAAAGAAGATCTGGAAAGAAGTTGAGCGGCAGGGCAAGAACCAGGGATTCGAAATACCGTCGTTGGCGGACTTCACTGCGCTGCTGGAGGGGGACAGGCGATTTGAGTTCATGCCGTCCCATACCGAGGATGGTGAGCCGTTCGACGACGTCCCGACGGACGAGTTGGGGGAAGAGCCCGAGCTCGAAAGCCTGGGATTCTACTCGGGCGATCGTGTGAAACTGAAGAACGTCGAATTGACCCCGGAGGTCATCGGCGGACTGATCCGAAGAAAAGTCGACATGACGATGGACGCGCTGACGAAAGCATGGGAACAGCGACCGGGTGGGGACCAGGAGACCGAGGACCAATTGCTGGATATCCTTGCTCGCACTCAGAAACTCCAGCGCGAAGTGAAGAGGACCTTTTCGGAAGAGAAGATGAAGCAGTTGAGTCTGGCGCTGAAGCGGTCGAAGAAACGTGCCGGCACTTCGAATAAGGCCAAGCCGAAACGTCAGGCCAAACGGAGACGACCCACCGCAAAGAAGCACCGGACGAAGAAATCCCCGACCGTTTCCCGACGCAAGCGAGGCCCACGGAAGTAATGCTCCGGCAGAAGACTCGAGTCTGGTCCGTCCGCGAACTTATGAAGTTCGCGATCGATCACCTGCGTCGCAAAGGCATTGCCGAAGCGAGGCTGAACGTCGAGCTCCTGCTCTCCCACGCACTCGGCTGCCAGCGCATTGAGCTCTACACGAACTTCGACAAACCTCTCTCGAACAGGGAGATGAGAGCTTTTCGGTCTCTGTACGAGCGCAGACTGAACCGCGAACCCGTGCAGTACATCGTCGGCAGGACAGCCTTTATGGGACTTCAGCTCAGCGTCGATCCCAGGGTTCTCATTCCCCGGCCGGAAACTGAGACGCTGGTGGAGCAGACAATGCTCGTTTGCGGCAGGTTGCCCCACGAGTCCTCGGCTGAAATACTGGAAATCGGCACGGGAAGCGGCAATATCGCCGTGGCACTGGCAAAGTTCGTTCGCAATGCCCGCATCACGGCCATCGATGTCAGTGATGCGGCTTTAGAGGTTGCCGGCCAAAACGCTGCACTGCACCACGTCGAGGCGAACATTTCCTACCAGCATATGGACGTTTTCGAGCCGGTGGATCAACTGATCCTGCGCAGGTTTGATATTGTCGTCTCGAACCCACCGTATGTCCCCCCGGCCGAATGGGATACCCTCCAGCAGGAGATTAGGAAATTCGAGCCGCGGACTGCACTGACCGACACGGAAGACGGTTACGGATTCCTGAGGAGGATTATTGAGCTGGCACCCTATCTCGTGCGCGACAGAGGGGTGATTCTGGTCGAGGTCGGGCACGGACAGGCGGAGCGAGTCAAGGACCTGATGGAGCGGGCGGAATTCTTTGGGATTTCCGTCGTTCCTGACCTCGAGAGTATCCCCCGTGTCGTTCTGGGATCGTGTCGCTCGAAGACTCGCAATCCAGGCTTCGTCAACTAACCCGTTTGGCGCCTTCGTGCGTTCATCCGTATGCGAGCACTCATCCAACGAGTACGCCGTTGTTCGGTTAACATCGACGGAAGAGTTCACAGTTCGATCGGCCCGGGATTGCTCATTCTCCTCGGAGTGAAGAACTCCGACACGGAGGCAGATGCGAAATACCTTGCTGACCGCTGCGGCGCACTTCGCATCTTCGACGATCCTGAAGGGAAGATGAATCTCTCTGTAAAGGATGTCGGAGGAGAGGCGTTGGTCGTCTCCCAGTTTACGCTCTATGCTGATACGCGCAAGGGAAATCGACCGAGCTACAGCGATGCGGCCACGCCAGCCGAGGCCGAACGATTGTACGAACTCTTCGTCCGTCGCCTGAAGGAGACACTCGGCGGCGCGAAGATCGCGACCGGAGTGTTTCGCGCGATGATGGATGTTGAGCTGGTGAACGACGGGCCAGTGACAGTCCAGATTGAGAGCAAGAACCTCTCGTCAACCTGAATCTTCTTTTGCTACCCGCTCTGTGCGTGTCATTTTCCTTTTCCTTGACGGCGTTGGCATCGGCAAGGCGAACGCGGATATCAATCCGATGTTCCGGGCAAACCTTCCGCATCTGCGATCGCTTCTGGGTGGACAGCTACCGCACACCCGGCTGAAGCGGATCTCGACCAGATATGCCAATCTCGTGCCCCTGAGTGCAACACTCGGCGTGCCTGGACTCCCCCAGAGCGGTACCGGTCAAGCGACCCTCTTCACCGGCGTGAATGCCGCAAAACTGATTGGTCAACACTTCGGCCCGTATTCGCCGACGACGCTGCGCTCGCTCGTCGAAGAGAAGAACATCTTTCGCCATCTGATGTCCGGCGGCCATTCGGTCTGCTTCGCCAACGCTTTTCCCAAGCAGTTCTTCGATTATGTCCATTCCGGTACCCGTCGGCTCACCGTGACGACGCTCTCCTGCAGGTTTGCAGGTGTGCCGTTGATGGAGGCCGCCTCGCTCCACAAGAATGAGGCTCTCTCCGCGGACATCACACGCATGCGGTGGCCGTCGCTGGGATACCCGGATTTGACGATCATCTCACCCGCCGAGGCTGGAAGGCATCTGTGGGACATCACCAGCCGCCACCGGTTCACGTTGTTCGAATACTGGCTGACCGACCACGCCGGTCATGCGCAAGACATGGCAAAGGCCGTCGAAGTGTTGGAGTTCTTTGATGCAATGCTCGGAGGGCTGCTCGAACGCTTCGATCCCGCGGGATCGCTCCTTGTCCTCACGAGTGATCATGGGAACGTGGAAGATCTCTCGACCAAATCGCATACCCGAAACCAAGTCCCTTGCCTGGTTCTTGGGAAGCGACGTAAGGAATTCTTGGCCGGAATCCGGAACCTCACACACATCACACCGGCTATCCTGAGATTCTTGGGACGCGATGATACAAAGCGATCTTAGCCGAAGACCGGCCGTACGCTTGGCCCTTCTGTACATAGCTGGAATTCTGGCGGCGAACCAGCTGGCTCTGCCGCTGTGGATCTCGTACGCAATCGTTTTCTTTCTTGCCATTCTCACGACTTTGGGTTGGCTTCGTTCTCCACGTTCCCTTCTTGTCGCCCTTGGCTTTCACGCGATCGTCCTGGTGTGCGGGTTCCATCTAGCCGCGCTGCAAAGCCACAAGGTCCAGGAAGAGATCCTGATGCCTCGGGGTACCGACGAATCCGTGCGCATTGCCGGAGTCGTGGAATCACAGCCGATAGAAAAGCAAACGCGGACGGAACTGCTCGTCAGGTCGACGACCATCACACGATATGACACCACGTTCAGGCTCGCGCGGCGAGTCCTCGTAGTTGTCAGGAAAGCGGCACGGCAAGCCATGCCTCGTGACCTTACTGTTGGGGCAAATCTCAGTGTCTCCGGGACGCTTGAGCACCTGCCGGGCCCTCGGAATCCGGGGGAGTTCAACTATGGGCGCTACCTCGCCCTCAACGGCGTGCAAGGGCTTGTGATTGTCCGTGACACGGCCGGCATCACACTGGCAGATGGCCCGGGCAGTATGTCCGTTCAAACCATCTTCGGGCGGGCTCAAAAGGAGATCTACGGCACGCTTGATCGATTCCACCCTCCCGAGGAGGCGAGCTTCCTCAAGGGGATTGTCTTCGGCTACCGGGCGGATATTTCGCTGGACATCAAGCAGTCGTTTGTTGACACCGGGACCATCCACATTCTCGCCGTTTCCGGGTCGAACGTGCTGGTCGTGGCCCTGATCATGTATTCCCTGGCAAGCCTGTTGCGCCTCCCGCGGCGCTGGGTCACGGCCGTCACGATTCTCGGGCTGCTCTTCTATATGGTGATCACAGGTCTGAGCCCTTCGGTTATCCGCGCGACGATCATGGCAGCCGCAATTCTCATAGGGACTCTCTTCGAACGTAGAATCGATGTCTATAACTCTCTGGCTGCGGCGGCGCTGGTGATGCTTCTCTGGGACCCTCTCTACCTGCTCGATGTCGGATTTCAGCTTTCGTTCGCTGCAGTGCTTTCGATCGTCTATTTCTATCCGAAACTTGAATCCCTGATTCACAAGATCCCGGAGCGATTTGAAGAGATCAAGGGGGTCGATTATGTCCTGAAGCTTTTCGCCGTCTCGCTCGCTGCCCAGCTTGGCACGCTACCCTTCACAGCGTACTACTTCGGCCGTATCTCACTGGTGGGGATTCTGGCCAATCTGGTCGTTGTGCCCATCAGCGGCATCAACGTTTTGCTAGGCTTCACAACGCTGGCCTCCTCATTCGTGTCGACATGGGTTGCGCAGACGTACGCCGCTCTTAACGGCGCCCTCGTGTCGTTTCTCCTAGGCTTCGTCTCTGCGGCTGCAAAAGCGCCTCTTGCGTACATTCAGATGGAGACAATTTCGGCAAGCGCTCCGGTCTTCTATTATCTTTGCATCGGCGCTGTTTTCAACATTCACAACCGGCGGGCACTTGGCAAGTTCGTGATCGCCCTGCTGGTTGTCCTTAACGCTGTTCTGTATGCCGACCTTGTCAAGCCGCGCCAGCCGGCACTGACGCTCACTGTCATCGATGTGGGTCAGGGTGATGCCTTGCTCCTGGAGTTCCCCGGCGGAAAACGTGTTCTGATCGATGCCGGGCCCAGGACGTTCAACTATGATGCCGGCGAGCGGATCGTTGCCCCGTTCCTGAGGCGCAAGGGTATCGGAACGCTCGATGCACTTGTTGTATCCCACGCACACAGCGACCACATCGGTGGTGCCCTCTACCTGCTGGAGAACTTTCACGTTGCCAGGCTCATCGAGCCGAACGCATCCGGGTCGTCAGCGCTCTATCGCGAGATGAGCGAGGTGGCGAGGCGCCGCGGTGTGGCAGTCCACCGGATGTCCGCAGGCGACACACTGGCGATCGATCCGGCCACCCGTGTGTACGTGTTGCACCCTCGTTCAGTAGCTGAGAGCTCACGCAATCTCAATAACACGTCGTTGGTGTTGAAAGTGCTGTACGGGAGAACATCACTCCTCCTTCCGGGCGATGCCGAGACGGATGTTGAAGAAAAAGTTGTCCAGCGATATGGTCCTCTTGTCCCGAGCACAATCTTGAAGGCAGGGCACCACGGCAGCAACACCAGTTCCGGCGAACAGTTTCTACAGCAAGTCCGCCCGGTCCTCGCATTGGTCTCTGTGGGACGCAACAACAAGTTCGGACATCCATCCGCGCAGGTGCTCGAGAGGTATCGGAGTTTGGGGATACAGGTCGAGCGGACTGATCTTGTCGGCGCGCTGGTTCTCGGCAGCGATGGGGAGAATGTCAGGATGATGGATTGGAGGGAGTGAGGTCCGGCGAATACCATGAGGGCACAACTCGACCATATCAAGCTCGGGCGGGAGGAGTTCTTCCAAGAGATGCAGAGTATCAAGTATCAGGCCGGCAGTGGGCAATCGCTTGCACCTCGCACATCGACGGTCTACGACGGTTCTCCGGACCTAGGGGCCCCGCATTTGTTGATCTCGCCTCTTGGCGGACCCCAGGTATGAGGGCCGAAAGCTGAGCGCTGAACAGTTTATCCGACAACTTGCCTATCCGACATTGACATTTGATTTGCACTCTGTTGATCTACTGATTTGCACTCTGTTGATCCACGTTTGAGGATACCGTTATGAGTCCAGACCTTAGCACACGCAGGAACGTCTGGGAGACGGAGAAAGTCAAGCCCGCGATCCAGAAACTTCCTGAGCGCAGGCAAACCTTCAACACGGATTCCGGCGTTGAGGTGGATCGGCTCTATTTGCCGGAAGACTCCGACTACATGAGCCGCCTGGGATTCCCCGGTGAATATCCGTTCACGCGCGGGATCCATCCCACGATGTACCGGAACCGATTCTGGACAATGCGCCAGTATGCGGGTTTCGGAACAGCGGAGGAATCGAACCAGCGCTATCGGTACCTGATTGCCAACGGTACGACCGGCCTCTCCGTTGCGTTTGATCTTCCGACACAAATGGGATATGATTCCGATCATCCGATGGCCGAAGGCGAGGTAGGGAAGGTCGGTGTAGCCATCGACACGCTGGCGGATATGGAAGCGCTTTTTGATGGAATCCGGCTTCAAGACGTTACTACCTCCATGACGATCAATTCGACCGCGGCTATCCTTCTGTGCATGTATGTGGGCGTGGCAAAGAAACAGGGCGCGGAGCTGCAGAGCATCTCCGGCACTATCCAGAACGACATCCTGAAAGAGTACGTTGCACGGGGGACGCATATCTATCCCCCTCAAGCATCCATGCGCCTGGTAACGGATGTCTTCGAATGGTGCAGCAACCATCTTCCGCGGTGGAACACAATATCCATCAGTGGCTATCATATTCGAGAAGCAGGAGCGACCGCAGTCCAAGAACTGGCCTTCACTCTGGCCAACGCGATCGCCTACGTTCAGGCGGCGGTCGATCGGGGCCTGGATGTTGACAGGTTCGGGGGCCAGTTGTCGTTTTTCTTCAACGCCCACAACAACTTCTTCGAAGAGATCGCCAAGTTCCGGGCAGCACGACGGATATGGGCAAAAATCATGAAGGAACGGTTCGGTGCGCGCAATGAGGAGACAATGAAATTGCGTTTCCATGCCCAAACCGGCGGATCAACACTGACGGCACAGCAGATCGACAACAACGTGGTTCGCGTGACGCTGCAGGCGCTGGCGGCCATTCTCGGGGGCTGCCAATCGCTCCACACCAATTCCCGCGACGAGGCTCTGGCCTTGCCGACGGAGGAGTCGGTTCGGTTGGCGCTGCGCACACAGCAGGTGATCGCGTACGAGTCGGGAGTGGCAGATACGGTTGACCCGCTCGGCGGATCGTATTTTGTCGAGTCACTGACCGATGAGATCGAAAAGAAGGCCTGGGAATATATCGAGAAGGTTGACAAGCTCGGTGGAGCGGTGCGGGCAATCGAGCAGCAGTTCTATCAGAAACACATTGCTGAGAGCGCCTACGAATACCAGATGGCTATCGAAAAGCGGGAGAAGATTTTCGTTGGTGTCAATCAGTTCAAGATTCAAGAGGAGCGGCAGCCCGAGATTCTATGGATCGACGAGAGCATACGGGACAAACAGGTTCAACGCCTCAACGCTATTCGGGCACGACGCGATCGGGGACCCCTCGAACGAGAAATTGTTCACCTGATGGAGGCAGCAAAGGGGAGCGGCAACGTGCTACCCTCCATCCTCCGGTGTGTTGAAGCCTATGCCACCGTGGGAGAGATCTCCAATGCGTTGCGGTCCGTGTGGGGAGAATATGAGTCCTGACTGAATTCACTGCGCTTCCTTTGTCTCTTGTTTGCTTTTCCTCTATATTGAGCTGTGCGGATTTCAAAGACACAGTTGAAGTACATTCGATCCCTCTCACACAAGAAAGCTCGCGAGGCCGAGCGCAGATTCACTCTCGAAGGCTGGCGAGCACTGAAGGAGGCGATCGCATCTTCTGCAACGATGGATCTCGTGGCGGTTCTGCCTCGATTCCTTGCTGACCCGGATTACGCAAAGATCCTCCGACAGCTTGAGGAGCGGCGAATACCAGTCAGGGAAATCAGCGACGCGGAACTCAGGTTGGTTGCCGATACAGTCCATGCGCAAGGCGTTCTGGCTGTCGTGCATCGACCGGAACCGATCGTCAGTGACGAGCGTCTGAATCGGGCGTCCCTTGTCGTCGCGTTGGATGCCGTCGCCGATCCCGGCAACGTAGGCTCCATCGTCCGATCTGCGGACTGGTTCGGTGTCGATCTTGTCCTTCTCGGAAAGGGGAGTGTGGAGCTCTTCAACGAGAAGGTGATCCGATCGACGGTGGGCTCAGTATTCCACGTTCCGGTCGTCTCGGGTGTAGACCTCTCGTCAACGTTGCGCAGGATGAAACAAGGGGGGTTCTTCGTTATGGGCCTTTCCGGTGACGCGAAGCGGGCGTACACGGATGTAGCTGGACGAGCGAGAATGGTGATCCTCCTCGGAAGTGAAGGACACGGCCTCTCGAAGGAGGTGCGCGCTTCCGCCGACGTGATCGTTCAAATACCGAGGTTCGGGAAGGCCGAGTCACTGAACGTGAGCGTGGCATGCGGTATCGTCCTCTCTCATTTCCGTACAAAGAACAGATAATGGAATTCTTGCGAAGATCACTATGCTGACTTCCGTTCCCGGATTCAAAGTCGGTCACTATACCGATAGCAAGGCAATGACCGGCTGTACGGTCATACTCTGTCCGCCCAGGACGCGCGCAAGCTGCGAAGTGCGCGGCAACTCTCCTGGTAGCCGGGAGCTTGCGTTGCTGGCGCCGGAGAAGTCCATGCAGGAAGTCCACGCCATCTTGCTGACAGGGGGGAGCGCCTTCGGTCTCGCCGCTTGCGACGGAGTGATACGGTGGCTCGAAGAGCACCGGATAGGCTATCAAACCCCGTGGGCCAGGGTGCCCATTGTTCCTGCTGCTGTCGTCTTTGACCTGAATGTCGGTAGCAACATGGTTCGGCCGGATTCCGCGGCTGGCTACAAGGCGTGCGAGTCCGCGTCGGCGGAATCGATTGCAGAGGGAAATGTCGGGGCCGGCACGGGAGTTACAATTGGCAAGTGGATGGGGGTCGAACACTGGATGAAGGGGGGACTGGGATCGAGTGCCTTCCAGATTGGGCCGTTGACCATCGGGGCTCTTGCGGTTGTCAACGCTGTGGGAGATGTCGTCGGTGAGGGTGGAAACGTTCTTGCGGGTGCGCGGGCCTCCGACGGAACGTTTCTGGGCGACCGGGAGAAGCATCGACCGTTGGCTCGGGGGAAAGTATTGGAGGACGTCAACACGACGCTTGCGGTGGTTGCGACGAACGCTGATTTCTCCAAGCTGGAATTGTTCCGAATAGCTCAGCGCGTGCACGATGGCATGGCTCGCGCCATCGTGCCCGTGCATACGTCGTATGATGGCGATGTCTCATTCGCGTTGTCGTGCGGGGGGGAACGCGCGGATCTCGACTACGTTGCCGAGCTTGCAGCTCAGCTCACAGCTGAGACGATACGAAGGGCCGTGAGAGCAGCGCAGAGTGTGAGCGGTGTTCCCGGACTTCGAGGCTAGGTCCCGCCAGATTCGCGCCATTCCTGCTTGATCTCGAGTGCGGCCCGGGCTGGTTGGAATCCGTTCGAAATTCGGGTATATTTTCTAAAGGAGTGAAGTCCGGAAAGGTGGCATTTCAGCAAGTCTCCGTGCAGCTTGGTGCCGTCGGGCCGGATCTTGACACAAGACGCGAGAAATGTCAGCAATAGTTGCTCGGATCGTGGAAGTGTGTGTGTTCAAAATGGATGGTGCCGGTCCGCAGTATCTATTGCTCGAGCGATCCAACGATGACAAGATCTATCCTGGCATTTGGCAGTGGATCACGGGGACGAAGAGGGATACAGAAAGCGCAGTGAAAGCGGCGGTGCGGGAGTTGGAGGAGGAAACAGCCCTGAAGCCTCGCCGATTATGGGTTGTGCCGCACGTGAATTCCTTCTACGTCGCGGCCAGTGACACGGTTCATCTCAGTCCTTTTTTCGCGGTAGAGGTTTCACCCAACGACGAACCTCAGATGTCGGTTGAACACCAGGGATATGAGTGGTGCCGCTTCGAGCGGGCGCGAGAGAAGCTAGTATGGCCCGGACAGCGTCGCGGTTTGGAAATCGTGCATGAGTACATCACCGGTGAGGCTGCTGCAGCTCGACTAACTCAAATCACCCTCTAGGTCTCTAGAAAAGGAGTCTCACTTGAGCTTGCTCGTTGTTGGTTCCGTCGCTTTTGACTCGGTAGATACACCATTTGGAAATGTGAAGGACGCGCTCGGAGGTTCTGCTGTCTACATCTCGGTAGCGGCGAGCTATTTCACGGCACCGGTGCGCTTGGTGGCTGTCGTGGGTGGGGATTTCCCGAGGTATCACATGCAGTTCCTCGAAGATCGGAAGGTCGATCTCGACGGGCTTCAGGTCGTGCGGGAAGGGAAGACTTTCCGCTGGGGAGGTCGCTACCATTATGACCTCAACACGCGCGATTCTCTTTACACGGATCTTAATGTGTTCGAGCAGTTCAATCCGATAATTCCCAACGGTTTCAAGCGAAGCTCGTACGTCTGCTTGGGCAACATCGATCCCGTTCTGCAGCGACAAGTGCTCGACAGACTCAGCAAACCCCGGCTCGTCGTGGGTGATACGATGAACTACTGGATCGAGAACAGGCCGAAAGAGTTGGCCGAAACGCTGAAGGTCATGGACGTCCTTGTCGTGAATGATTCCGAGGCACGTCTGCTGGCACATGAACCCAACCTCATGAAGGCGGCGAAGCGCATCATAGCTATGGGGCCAAAGATTGTCATTGTCAAGAAGGGTGAACACGGGGCGCTGCTGGTGACGGAGGAGACTATCTTCTCCGCACCGGCGTATCCTCTTGAGAACATCCATGACCCGACCGGCGCAGGCGACGCCTTCGCTGGCGGGTTCGTGGGGTGGCTGGCACGAACGGATGACCTCTCGCCGGACAATCTCAAGCGCGCCGTGATCTACGGGAGTACGCTGGCATCGTTCTGTGTCGAGAAGTTCAGCGTCGACGGACTCAGAGATCTCACGTACCTTCAAATCCAGGATCGCTATCGTTCATTTATGCAGATTTCGCGGTTTGACGAGCGATGAACACAGTGCGTCCTATAGAGTGGCGAGACGGGAAGGTCCGCTTTCTGGATCAAACACGACTTCCGCTCGAAGAAGTCTACGTGGAGACGGATGAGGAGGTGGTCATTGCCGATGCGATCAGGTCCCTAGCCATCCGTGGTGCCCCGCTCGTCGGCATCGCGGCGGGCTACGGTTTCGTCCTTGCTTTCCAGAAGCTGAAAACGAACGACGTACAATCCACCATCGCGTGGATTGAACGGACGACCAACCTCTTTGCCTCCACCCGCCCCACCGCAGTCAATCTCTTTTGGGCGCTGAATCGTATGCGCTATGTGGTCATTGACGCCGCGGGCTCCGCGCTGGAAGAAACACAGTCGCGCTTGCTGGATGAGGCAAAAGCGATTCACGCGGAAGACGAAGAACTCTGCAGAGTGATCGGCCAGCTCGGGGCGCACTTGTTGCCGGCTGCTTCGACTGTTCTGACGCACTGCAACACCGGTAGCCTCGCGACCGGGGGATCGGGCACGGCGCAGAGCATCATCACAACGGCGTGGGAACAACTGAAGCTCCGCCACGTCTATATTGATGAAACTCGCCCGCTGCTGCAGGGGGCTCGGCTGACCGCGTGGGAGCTTGACAAGCTGCAAATCCCCTTCACACTCATAACTGACAGCACTGCAGCGTTCGTGATGCAGCGGGGAATGGTTAGCGTCGTTTTGGTCGGGGCAGACCGCATCACGCTCAACGGAGATGTCGCAAATAAAATCGGGACCTATGGTCTGGCGGTCCTCGCCAAACACCACGGGATTCCCTTCTACGTGGCAGCTCCGACGACAACGATCGACTTCGAGATGGCCTCGGGCAAGGACATACCCATCGAGCAAAGAAGCGGTGCCGAGGTGACGTCCTATGGGCAGAAACAGACAGCCCCCTCAGGCATCGATGTGTACGCACCGGCCTTTGACATCACGCCGAACGAGCTCGTCTCGGCGATCATAACGGAGAAAGGTGTGTTGCGGAGCCCCTTCCGGATGGCTATGGAGGAGCTGAAAAAGAAAGACCTTTCCTCCATTGTCAGAAAGGCCGTTTTTCGCTAGGGTGGGCCGATGCTGACGAAAACCGACGCCATCGTGCTGAAGGGGATGAAATATAGGGACACGAGCAAGATCGTCACGTTCTATACGCGACGGTTCGGCAAGCTCAAGGGTGTCGCCAAAGGAGCTCGCCAGATGAAGAGCAAATTTGGTGCGGCTCTCGAGCCGATGACGAACGTAGCGCTTGTTCTTTACAGGAAAGAGCATCGTGACCTGCAATTGGTTTCTCAGTGCGATATCATCAAGCCGTACAAGAAGATCCACAGCGAGTTTGACCGAATGACGGCAGCGATGTCGGTTCTGGAGCTGGTCAACCAGCTTACGCACGACGAGGAGGAAAACGCTGCGCTTTATTCTCTCTTGCTCGGGACATTGGATGAGCTGGAGCGCGCATCACGAAGATTCGTCAACCTTGTGTACGCGTTCCAGATCCGGCTTGCCGGCTTGTTCGGTTTTGAGCCCTCCCTCGATCAATGCGGCAGCTGCGGAAGACGTGTCGATGAGTTCGCCGGCGAGGGATCTGCGGTCTTCCAGCTGTCCAAAGGTGCGATCGTATGCCCGCGCTGCGCGCCTCAGCAGGCTCAGCATGCTTACGAGAGAGAATTCTGCCGAGCCCCGTCATCGTCTCGCGGGAGGAGATCGGAACAGACCAAGTCGAACGCAAAAATCTCGGTTCAGACATTGAGAGTATTGCAGAGATTGTTCAGGGCGAAGCTGGACAGCGTGTCCGCCCTGGAGTACTCAAAGGCGACCGGGAACGAAATTGATGCAACTTTGCGTTTGTATTTGCGTCAACATTTTGAGGATCTCAAGCCGCTGAAATCCCTCGAAATCCACAACCGGATGGCAAACCGGGATTCAGTGGCGTAGTGCGGATCCCGAGACAATCCGTGTTCAAGAAACAATCCTTCTATCAGATAAGAGTTACACCGTGTTGAGGAGCTTAACCATGTCAACGAAATCTGTCGTCGTAGCAATTTTGCTGATCTCCCTTGGTATTGTCCTTGGCGTGACGCTTGTGTCGACGTTCAAGGGTGTCGATATGAGCTTCGCGACACAAGATGTCAAGATCGGGGCGCAATCGAAATCTTCGAATGCACATCCGGCTCTGAAGGCGTTGAACGAAGCATACCAGTCAATCGCGAAGGAGGTCACGCCGACCGTTGTGTACATCACCGTTGTGTCACGATCTCGGTCAGACGACCAGAGCGATAGCTGGTTCCGGTTTTTCGGACCGGATTTCCGCATTGAACCTCGGACTCCTCGTCCGGAGGTTGGAGCGGGATCCGGTGTGATCCTTACATCCGACGGCTACATACTGACAAACAACCACGTTGTCGGCAACGCGGTGTCCGACGGAATCGAGGTCACCCTCTCTGACAAACGAGTGTTCAAGAACGCCAAGCTGATCGGTACAGACAAGTACACGGACCTCGCGGTGATCAAAGTGAATGCGAAGGACCTGGTGACCCCGCGCCTTGGGAACTCGGACGAGGTTGAGGTTGGCCAGATCGCGTTCGCATTCGGGAATCCGTTGGGATTGACGTCAACGATGACCCAAGGGATTATCAGCGCGACAGGACGAGGCCAGCTCGGCATCATAGCGGGCGAACTGAGGGATCGGGATGATGCCAGTTACTCGATAGAGAATTTCATACAGACCGACGCTGCGGTCAACCCGGGCAACAGCGGTGGCGCACTCGTGAACATTAATGGTGAGGTAATCGGAATCAACACCGCGATCGCAACCACGAACGCACGCTTTCAGGGATACAGTTTCGCGATCCCCATCAACCTCGCGAAGAAAGTGGCAACGGATCTTATCAAGTATGGGAAAGTACGGCGGGGATACATCGGTGTTGTGATTGAGACAGTGGACGCCACGATGGCCAAGGCGAAAGGGCTCGACAAACCAACGGGTGTCCTGGTACAGCGAGTGAACGCTGGCAGTGCGGGGGAGGCGGCTGGTGTCAAAGCAGGGGACATCATCTTGACCGTCGATGGAAGGGAAGTCAAAACGTCCAATGAATTGCAGACGATTGTCGCTGCGAAGTACCCCGGCGAGACGGTCACGCTCAAGATTCTCCGCGACGGGAAGATGGTTGAGAAGAAAGTTGTGCTGAAGGCCCGCGACGAAGACGAGGAAGCTGTGGCGTCGGCTGACACCAAAAGAGAACCGAGCAAGCCAAGGGAGGCAGCCGGCCCAAGCCGGCTCGAGCTCGAAGACCTCGGGATGACTGTGAGGAACCTGGACTCAGACCTGAAGAAGAGCTATGAGACTGAGTCCGGAGTCCTCGTTGAAAGCGTCAAACCTCTCAGCGAGGCTCAGAAGAGACAGCTGAGACCAAACGATGTCATCCTGAGTGTTGGTGAACAGCCGGTAACTTCTGTCTCCCAGTTCGAGCAGTCTCTGAGGAAGAAGAACCCCGGCGACGCTGTGCTCATGCGGGTGAAAGGCGCCGACAAATCGACGCGATTCGTCGCGGTTGAAATCCCTCAGAAATAGTGAGTTGTTGCCTTCAGTGGGCTTGCGGGGCGCAGGACCCTTCCGCACAGGCGGGAGAGCCTTGCGCCTTTGTCGTTTCTTTTCCGGTCGCCCTTGTAACCGGCCACCGTTTGATACGGTTCAGTCAGCCGTAGAAATCCACCGCCTTTGGCCGTGGCTATGGACGGTTGGCTTTGCCGTTTGCATTGCTGACTCACCCCGCGTCCTCCTCTCTTCCGACCAAAAGAGGGGGAGTAAGGGGGTGAGTTGAGACGGAGACTTGTTGACGTTCCTGTTTTTCAAAAGCCACCAGCTATGGTGGTGGTTGTTTACTTTGTGCTCACGCCTCTTGCCTCGACATGGAGAGCACCGCAATTCGCTTCATAACAGCTGGTGAATCAGATGCTCGGACATCTGTGGGCATCGTGGAGGGAATGCCGGCGGGAATCTCGATTTCAGCGGGCTACATCAACCATCAGATCCAGCGGCTGCAGAAGGCCCACGGGCTCGACGCTGGAGCGAAGGTCGCTCCCCCTGCGGTCGAAGTACTCTCGGGCATGAAATCTGGCAAGACCCTCGGCTCTCCAATCGCACTCCGGTGCATACAAAGTCACCGAGCAGGCGGATCTATCCTCTGTTCGGATTCTTGACAACGCGTACGAAGGTCGAATGCTCGAGCAGATGGATAGGCAGAAGAGGGTTGGCCGCCCGATGCCTGGCACGTTTGAACTCTTGGTTACGGGTGTGCCCGCCGGGCTGGCCGGCGGAATCCGGATCGGCGGTAGGCTCAATGAACTTCTGGTTGGAGCGCTGAGGTCTGTTCCCGGAGTGCACTCAGTTAAGATCAGGTCTGGATTCCGTGGCGTCGAACCGTTCACCCTCGAGGCACGAGAAGCTCTTGCGCAGCGAGTTGCCAGCGGGAACCGCCGATATGATCGCGTAGACGCGTCGAAAGTCGGTGCAACGCATGGGAAGCTCATCGTCATCAACGCGAAGACGCAGGCAATGTCATCGCCCGAACGAGATCTGGCTCCAGATCATCAAGGGAGGCGTAAGCCGCTCAAGGGATCTGTCCAGGGACCGTCTATACGCACCGTGCCGGCTTTTTCCGTACTTGCGGAGGCGGTGATTTCTCCTGTCCTCGCGAACGCATTTCTTGAGAAATTCCGCGGAAGCTCAGTAAGCGAAATCCGCAGCCAATACAAGCGGTCGGAACGTTTGAAGCAGCCTCCGCGGGTGAAAAACCCGCATTTGTAAGCGTACCTAATGAGATGGAAGCTCCGATGACGTGGGCTCGGACTCGAGGTGCTGACTGACGTCGGGACTGAAGGAATTCCTTGGCATGCGGTCGGGGTGGGATGGCAGGAGCGTGAGGGCGGGATTTTCCCCAATTTCTCCCTTTTCTCACCTTGACTCTCTCTGGTGAATATGCTATATTTTGCAAGGAGTAACCACGAAATCTTCAAGTAAACTGTTCAATTTAGGCAGCTCTTTTGCCGACTTAAGGGGGTGCTTCAGACTTCAGCGCAGCAGTGTCATCCGTGGGTTCAAACGGAAGAATGAACCGTAAGGTGCTCGTGTTGAACCACAACTACGAGCCTCTCAGCGTCTGCAACATCAAGAAAGCTGTCGTCCTTCTCTACCTCGGAAAAGCCGAGTTGATCGAAGCCTCTGACGGTAGATTTCTGCATTCCGTGTCGATGACGATGCCGTTTCCGAGCATCGTTCGCCTTTCTGTCTACGTTCGAGTCCCCTACAAGAAAATCGTTCTGTCAAGGAAGAATATTCTGCGGCGCGATGGGCATAGATGTCAATACTGTGGTCGGGGGGATGTCCCATTAACGGTGGATCATGTTGTGCCGAAGGCGCGCGGTGGCGAGGATGCATGGGAGAATCTGGTGTGTGCCTGTGTGAGGTGCAACAACAAGAAAGGGGACCGACTCCCCAGCGAAGCCCAGATGAGTCTTATCCGAAGGCCCATCCGGCCCAATCACGTTATGTTCATTCGGGATTTCGTCGGCAGCGTAGATGACCGATGGAAGCCCTATTTGTATATGAATTGAGGAGCGTTTTGCCATCAGCATTCAGCTCTCGGGCCTGGCTTTTTCTGGCTGATCGCTGAAAGCCGTACGCTGCCAGCACGAAAGGAGTCCGGAACGCGAATTGAATCAGCGGAAGAAGGTAATTCTCAGCGGTATGCGACCGACCGGAAAGCTGCATCTCGGCAATCTCGTCGGTCCGCTTGAGAATTGGGTGGCGTTGCAGGGAGAATATCAGAATTATCATTTGATTGCTGATTACCACGCGCTCACGACCGATCCGGATGCGTCGGAACTCTATCAGAATTCGATCGATATGCTGATCGACTGGCTTTCGGCCGGCCTGGATCCAAAGCGCAGCCCGATGTTTCGGCAATCGCAGATCAAAGAGCACGCCGAATTGCACCTGATATTTTCGATGTTGATCACGACGTCGCGCCTGGAACGAAATCCGACGTTGAAGGAGCAGGTTCGCGACCTTGACATGGAGAACATCGTTTACGGCCACCTCGGGTATCCGGTACTGCAGGCTGCTGACATACTGGCATACAAAGGGGACCTCGTGCCTGTCGGTGAGGATCAAATGCCGCACATTGAGATCACGCGGGAGATCGCACGTCGCTTCAACACGCTCTACGCACCGAACAAGCCGGTGTTTCCGGAGCCAGAGGGGAAGCTGACTCGCTTCGCACGATTCCCCGGGGTAGATGGCAGGCGGATGAGCAAATCGCTTGGGAATACAATACTCCTCGCGGATTCGCCCGACGAGATCGCCAAAAAGGTACGCAGTGCGGTTACGGATCCGCAGAAAATCCGCAAAGGGGATCCCGGGCGTCCCGATATCTGCCTGGTCTTCACCTACCACAACAAATTCAATGCGGGACAGTTAGCTGAGATACGGCAGGGGTGCGAAAGCGGAAAGCTTGGATGCGTTGACTGCAAGATGATGTGCGCCAACAGGATCGCGGAGACGCTCGCACCACACCGTGAAAAGCGAGCGTACTACGAGAGACACATCGATGAGGTGAAATCCATCCTGCGCGATGGGGAAGCGCGCGCCCGTGCAGTCGCGCAGAAGACGATGGCCGAAGTACACGAGGCGATGGGGGTAGGGTAAGAAAATGAAAAATGGAAAACGTGAAATGAAGAATGGAAGATGGAAAAGGGAGAACGGAAAGAGCAATTTCGATTATAGATTGAAGATTGCGCGTTTTTCGCGTCCCGCTCTAGTTGAGCGGGATAGATTAAGGAGCCGAATGCAGGGTGGTTGATTGCCGCATTGAGAGCTAACGTCTTATGTATACGATCAAGCTGCAAGAATTTGAGGGACCGCTAGACCTTCTCCTCTTCTTCATCAGAAGAGATGAGCTGGATATTTACAACATCCCGATCTCACGGATCACGAGGGAGTTTCTCGAGTACCTGCACTATGTGGAAGACCTTGACCTCGAGATCGCCGGTGAGTTTCTGGTGATGGCGGCGGAACTCATGCAGATCAAGGTCAAGATGCTCCTGCCACCGGAGCCCGGTGAAGAGGAGGAAACAGATCCGCGCGCGAACCTGGTCAGACGCCTCGTCGAGTACAAGCGCTTCAAAGAGGCCGGCGCGGAGATGTCGGCCATGGAAGACGAGCAGCGCAAGCTCTATTCCCGGGGATACCACGAGGCTGACGAGAGAGCGGTGACGGAAGATGAGGAGGAGGGCTCGTTGAGGGATGTGTCGTTGTTTGACCTCATCGCGTCGTTGAAGTTTGCCGTCGAACGCATGCCGAAAAAGCTTGTGCACGAGATTGTCCGGCTCAACGTCACGATCGATGAGCAGATTGAGTACATCCTCGACTTTTTTGCCCGACGATCCGAGGCCACGTTCTATGAGCTGGTCAAGGATATGGAGGAAAAGATCCGCATCGTTGTCACATTCATCGCCCTGCTGGAGCTTATCCGGGCAAAGAGGATCATCGCGCGACAGGCTGAGCCGTTTGGAGAAGTCTCGATCATGCGATACGTCAACTAGCGAGCAATGGCTGAAACCATAACAACAACGGAAACCACCGTTCTTCAGGTTCCTACCACGCTGAGAAGCCTGATCGAAGCATTGTTCTTCGCTGCGCGCGAGCCGCTTTCGGTCAAGCAGATCCAGACGATCTATGAGTACCAGGGTCTGAACGGAGAGTCGCGTCAACTTGAACCGACTGATGTGATCCGAGTCGTCGACGAGCTCAATGCCGAATACGACGCGGCAGATAAGCCGTATCGCATTATCCAGATCGCCGGCGGATATCAGTTTGCGACGCTCCCCGTTTACGCGGAATGGCTCGCCAAGCTCTACAAGGAGCAGACCCGCAGGAAGCTCTCGCAATCATCAATCGAAACGCTCGCGATTGTCGCCTACAAGCAACCGATCACCAAACCCGAGATCGAATCCATACGCGGCGTCAACTGCGACTATGTCCTGAAGACTCTTCTCGAGAAGGAACTCGTGACGATCGTCGGCCGCGCCACGACAGTCGGACGTCCGTTGCTCTATGGAACCACCAAGGAGTTTCTCAAGCACTTCGGTCTCAACGATCTGACAGACCTGCCACGTCCGCGTGAGATTCAGGAGATCCTTGGCGAGAGCCAGTTTGAGACCGAGCGCCGGATGCTTGAGGCTCAGCAGGGAGTGCTGGAGAAAAAGGAGGAGGACTTCAGATCAAGACTGCCGCACATTCCCAAAAGAAAGCCAGGTCTCGATGAGGAAGTGAAAATCATACCGAGGAAGAGAATTCGCGAGATCAAGGTGCGGGAGGGTGATGGCGAATCGGCTGGCTCACGGGCAAAAGAGGAGTTGCACCATGTTGAACCGGACGTGACGACAGAGCCGGTGTCGACAGAGGGTGCGGCGACGGCTGATTCCGTCTCGCTCGAGCCTGTTCCGCCTTCCGACGCTCTCCCGACCACCGATGGCATCGTCGTCTTCGGACAAGAAGAGCAAATCCCCGAGCAGACGCTGCCCCCACAGGAAGAGGTCGGATTTGATACGATGAATCTTTTGGGCACCCGACCGGAGAGGCTGGCAGAACCCGAAGAGGACGCGGCGCAACAGGAGGTGGCTCCGGCACCCGATGTCGGCTCCTCATTCGAGGCCGCACAACTTGAGGATTCCGAGCTGCCGGCAGAAGAGCCGGGAGTGTTTACCCCGCCCGAGGTTGAACTGACCGAAACGGAAACCACAGAAAGCCACCTTGAGGTAGAGGGGGGAGTGGAATCGGCACCAGCCCCGTCCGATGAGATGGAACAGCCCTCGATTGACGAACCTCAAGAGCTTGGGTCGCGGGAAGGAGCGAGCATTCCAGACACGCAGGTGGGGATTGCCGAATTTGAGAAAACGCAGCCTGACGTATCTTCAGGCGCTGTCCCTCAAACCTCCACTGGAAGTTCGATCCAGAAAGAGGAACCGCAAATCCCCGTGCCGGACGCAACCACGGTCCGGCCTACCATTCCCCAGCCAAAGTCCCGATGGCACACGTGGAAAGAGAAGATCCAAGGGTTCATCAGGAAGCTCTTCGGCTGAACAAATTTCTTGCCTTAGCTGGAGTTGGATCGCGGCGCAAGAACGATGAACTCATTCTTTCCGGCGTCGTCAAGGTGAACGGCAAGATCGTTCAGGAACTCGGGACAAAGATCCATCCGCTCAGAGACCGCGTGACCGTCAACGGCCAACCGGTCCAAGTACGACACAAGCTGTACTACATCCTGTTCAACAAGCCGAAGGACTGCATAACGACGCTGAGTGACGAGCGGGGAAGGGCGACGGTGTTGGAGTACGTTCGAGTGCGCGAACGGGTCTATCCGATCGGAAGACTGGACCGAAACACGACGGGCTTACTGCTTCTCACCAACGATGGTGAGCTTGCTAACGGGCTGATGCATCCTCGTCGGGAGATTGAGCGTGTCTACCGGGTTCGGCTTGAACGTGGCATCCTCGAAGATCACTTCAGCAAACTGAGGCGCGGTATCCGACTTGAGGAGGGGTTTGCAAAGCCACGCCAGGTTGAGCTTTTTCCCGGCTCTCGTCGGAAGGAGCTCATTGTGTCAATCGCTGAAGGCCGTAACCGGGAGGTGCGCAGGTTGTTCGAAGCGTTGGGGTATACGGTGAAGGGACTCGAGCGAGTGGCGTTTGGTGGACTGACAACGGAGGGTGTCGCGCGCGGTAGATGGAGATATCTCACCCAGTCGGAAGTTCACTACCTCAGGCAACAAGCCGGATTGGAAACATAGAGCATATGCGAATTCCTCGCAGCAGTGGCATCTTGTTGCACCCCACCTCCTTACCGGGGCTCTACGGAACCGGTGATATCGGTGATGTCTCGCTGCATCTCATTGATTGGATGGTCGTGGCGGGTCAGAAGTTCTGGCAGGTGCTCCCGCTGACGCCGACGGGATATGGCAATTCCCCGTACATGGGACTCTCTGCTTTTGCCGGAAATCCTATGCTTGTCGGCTTCGAGCCGTTGGTGGCGAAGGGATGGCTCTCCGAGTCGGATTTTGTTCCGGCACCGAATTTTCCCCGCGGTCGCGTTGACTACCCTGTCGTGATTCCATATCGGCTTGAGAGACTCCGCCGCGCGGCCAATCGCTTCTTTGCCCGCCCGGATGGGACCGAGCTATCGGACTTTGAGGCTTTTTGCAGGGAACAGCGATCGTGGCTCGACGATTTCTGTCTTTTCCAAGCATTGAACGAGCATTTCAAAGGCGTTGAGTGGACCCGATGGGAAGAAGATTGCGCGCAGAGGAAGCCGAAGGCACTCGCGCGCGTCCGGCGAGAACTTGCCGCTGAAGTCCGCATCTGGAAATTCGTGCAATGGCAGTTCTACCGTCAGTGGGCTCGAGTGAAGAACTACGCTCATGAGCGTGGGATCAAAATCGTAGGAGACATCCCGATTTTCGTCGCTCACCACAGCGCCGATGTCTGGTCACACCCGGAGCTCTTCTATCTCGACAAGAACGGAAGTCCAAAGGTGGTTGCAGGTGTGCCACCGGACTACTTTAGCGAGACAGGGCAGCGGTGGGGAAATCCGATCTACCGCTGGTCGCGGATAGAGGAGGATGGATTCCGCTGGTGGATTGATCGTTTCCGCAGTGCTTTCACGCTTTTCGACGTCGCTCGCATCGATCATTTTCGGGGCTTCGCAGGTTACTGGGAGATTCCTGCAGCAGAAAAGACAGCCGTCCGGGGACGGTGGGTGAAGGGCCCGTACGACAAATTCTTCAAGGAGGTTCAAAAGAAACTGGGCAAACTCCCGATCATCGCCGAAGACCTCGGAGTCATCACCCCCGATGTTGTCCGCCTACGCGATCAGTTCGAGTTCCCCGGAATGAAGGTTCTGCAGTTTGCGTTCGCTGAAGGTCCTGCCAACCCTTTTCTTCCGCACCGTTATGAGCACCATTGTGTTGTCTACACAGGAACGCATGACAACAACACAACGCGCGGGTGGTTTGCGACAGCCACGGAACGGGAGAAGGCCTTCATCCGGAAGTATTGCCATACAGACGGCAAAGAGATACATCTGGATCTGATGCGCGTGGCCTCGAGGTCTGTCGCCGATCTTTCGGTCTTTCCGTTCCAGGATGTGCTTGGCCTCGGCACCGAGGGGCGTATGAACCTTCCGGGGACCGTTTTCGGCAACTGGGAATGGCGATTTTCGTGGGACCAGGTGGGGCCGGAGCACGCTCTGATGATGTACGAAATTGCGGCGCTGAACGGGAGGACTGATCCCGATCGCCTCGACTTACCGCCCTACCCGACCGAAAAGCAAACGCCGTAGCAGTTCGTCACCTGAGGGTTGTCCGTCGAGCAAAAATCAACTAGATTCACCTGCATATACGCCCTCTTCCCATTTGGCTCTATGACTGATCCTGAAAGCTCAAATCATCAGCCACCGTCGGCGTCCTCCGAGCAGGAAGAGCTCAATGTTCTCATGCTGCGTCGTCGTGAGGAACTGGAGCAGCTCAAGAAGCTCGGCGTCAATCCGTACCCGTATGAATTTGACCGCACCGATTTCTCAAGTGACATCCTCGCGAGCTTCAAAGACAATGCACCCCCGTGCAATGTCTCGGCCGCCGGCCGGATCATGTCACTGCGCCGGATGGGGAAAGCATCGTTCTGCCACATTCAGGACTCTCGCGGCAAGATCCAGGTCTACTTGAAGAGAGACGACTTGGGTCCCATCTACGATGCCTTCAAGCTGATGGACATCGGTGATATCATCGGCGTGAAGGGATTTGTCTTCAGAACAAAAATGGGGGAAATCTCAATTCACGCCCAGGAATTGGTGCTCCTATCGAAGTCGCTAAGACCCCTGCCCGTTGTCAAGGAGAAGGTGGATGAACAGGGGAACAAGACGATCTACGACCCATTCTCGGATAAGGAGCTCCGCTTCCGTCAGCGCTACGTCGACCTCGTCGTCAATCCGGGCGTGCGGGAGGTATTTGTCAAACGCGCAAAGATGATTGCGGCCATGCGCAAATTCCTGGATGAGCGAGGATACCTGGAGGTGGAGACTCCGATCCTTCAGCCGATGTACGGCGGTGCTTCAGCGCGCCCCTTTGTTTCGCACCACAATGCACTCGATGTCGATCTGTATCTCCGCATCGCCGACGAGCTTTATCTGAAACGGCTGATCGTTGGCGGATACGACGGTGTCTATGAGATCTCCAAGGATTTCCGGAACGAGGGCATGGATCGTACCCACAATCCCGAGTTCACGATGCTCGAGGTGTACGTGGCCTACAAAGACTACCGATGGATGATGGAGTTGACCGAGCAGATGATCCACGCCGCTGCAGTGGCTGTGAACGGGACGCCGAAGGCGATGCTCGGCGGGAATGAAGTTGACTTCACGCCGCCGTGGAGACGGATCGCCTTGTTTGATGCGATCAAGGAATACACGGGCAAGGAACTTCGCGGCAAATCCGAGAAGGAATTGAGGACCATTGCACAGGAGCTCCACGTCGAGCTCGAGCCAGCGATGGGGGCAGGTGCGATCATCGATGAGATCCTTCGCGCCAAAGTGGAGCCGCATCTGGTGCAGCCGGCCTTCGTGACGGACTACCCCGTGGAGCTGTCCCCCCTGGCTAAACGGCATCGCTCCGAGCCCGGACTTGTGGAACGCTTTGAGGGGTTGGTCAACGGCCAGGAGATCTGCAACGCGTTTTCTGAGCTGAATGATCCGCTCGATCAGCGGGCACGATTCGAGGAACAAATGAAACTGCGTGCACGAGGTTACGAGGAGGCACAGGTGATGGACGATGATTTCCTCCGTGCACTGGAATACGGCATGCCGCCGACGGCCGGACTCGGCGTCGGGATCGACCGCCTCACGATGCTCTTGACGAACAAAGACTCGATCCGCGATGTGCTCTTCTTCCCGCAAATGAAGCCGGAGAAGTGAGTCTGCTGAGGCCTGGCCCCTGAATTCGAGGTGATGATGTTATGGGGTTGCGCGGTTTCCGATTGAACCTGACCCGTTCCGAGAAAGTCCTTGGCACCGGAGGCCTGCCCCATCCCCTGCGGCTTGTTCTCTATCCCCCGCTGGTTCTCTTCCTCGCCTTAATGCCCGGGCCATGCGATGAACCTCTGCCGGCATACAAAGAGCCTGACAGACTCTTCGACGTCAGGCTTCGAGGTGAATACTTCCTTGGCATGTACGAGCACTCGCTGCGCGTCTATGTTGAGATCACCAATATCTTCGACGAGACGCTTGTGGGACCGGCATCGCTCACCGGCACAGTCCAGGTCACGGCGGCTGATGATCCCAACGTTCGCAAAACGTTGACATTCACCAGCCAGAATATTCTCACGGCCCGGGGCTACAATGCGGGGTCGGGCATCCTCAAGATCGACCCGCAGGAGAAGATCGTTCTCCGTGCGACGTGGTACTTCGCCGAAAACAAAGTCGTTGATGACAGCGGCCGGGACCTTGCCCACGGTAACGAAGGGAGGGACCCATTCTTCTCATACGTTGTCGACAAGACATGCGAGTTCAGGAAACTCGCCCGGCCTGAGGACTTCATCCTTCAAGGTCAGATCAAGGTGTTTCAACGGACGGGTCCGGCAGTTGCAGATCCGAGCGTTTTTCCGTTCTGTTTCATAACGAATTTTGTCGATAGCAAGACCTGCCCGACGATCATGACGGATCCTCCATGCAACTATTGGCCCGAGCCTGACGGCCAATAGCAGCGCAGGGCCGAAACCGAAGGAAGGTTCCATGCAGATGGTGGATTGCGATAGCCGAACCGAGAATCGGAGCACCGGGCGTGCGTACCGCACCATTAAGCGCAGGCAATGTCTTCTCCTCCTGTCCGTTTTCGCACTCGGCCTGTCTGTTTCATTGGATTCCTGCAAAGAGCCGCTGCCATCGTACCGGGAACCGGAACAATTGTTCAGCGGTAGGATTGAGGGAGAATACTGGCTGAGCGACACAGAGCATTCATTCCGGATCTACATTTACGTCACCAATATATTTGATGAAACGCTGGAGGGCCCTGCTTCGCTGAAAGGATCGATCGAGCTGTTCTTCGGCAGAGATCCGAGGATCCGGAAGACGTTTACACTCAACAGTCAGAATCTGATCTCGCCAAGAAGCTACTACCCGGCGACGGGCTCGCTCAGGATCGACCCCAAACAAACGCTGGTTTTCCAGGCGATCTGGTACTTCCCTGCGAACCAGGTGATTGATGACAGCGGCAGGAACCTCACAGGAGATACGACTACCGCGAGCTTCTTCTCTTACGTGGACGACAAGACGTGCAAGTGGAGGAAACTCGCGAGACCTGAGGATCTGGTGCTAGAAGGAAACGTAAACCTGTTCGAGAAGTCGGCGCCAGTCTTGGTCGGGCCCAAGGTCTTCCCTCTTTGTTTCGTGACCAACTTCGTCGATGTTCGAATTTGTCCGCGGATTATTACGATACCACCGTGTGAAAACTACTGGCCCGGTAACGCGGACCTCTAGCCGCGTTGAGCGAAACGAAGGTAGGGCAGGAACTTTCAAGGTGCATGACTATGAAGACCGAATTCAGTAGGTCCTTTCCGAGGCTGGATGCATTCCTCCGGCTCGCGGCGGTGCTCTTCCTCTTTGCCCAGAATACCTATGCCCTGCCTGGGGCCGGAACAACAGGAATCCTCGAAGGCATTGTTCTTGACGAGCAGACGCGCGAGCCCCTCATTGGTGTCAATGTCGTTATCGTCGGAACCCTCCACGGTGCCGCCAGTGATGTTGAAGGCCGCTACCGTATCAACAATATCCGTGCAGGTGTGTACGAGGTTCGCTATAGCATCCTCGGATACACCTCAGTCGTGGTGAAGAATGTGACGATCCTGCCGGATCTGCGTACGAGGATCAATGTCGACATGGAAGAGACAACGTTGGAAATGAGCGTCGTCGAGGTGCGTGCAGAGCGACCGCTCATCCAGAAGGACCTTGCAGCAACTGCGTTCACACTGGGCGAGGTCAAACTGGAGAAGCTGCCCATTTCGTCCTTCCGGGACGTGTTGCTGCTGCAGCCGGGCACCACGCTCGAAGGAAACGTGCGGGGTGGCAAGACCACGGAGGTCCTCTTTCTGGTCGACGGACTCCCGGTTCAGGATGTGATCGGGGGAGGCTTGGCCACGACGCTTCCGAGAAGCTCGATTACCAGCATGACTATCCATACCGGCGGATTTGACGCCGAATACGGCAATGCGCTCTCCGGTGTCGTCAACGTCATCACGAAGAGCGGCGGGGATCAGCACGATTTTGCCGTCCGCATTGATCGGGACAGCTGGATGCCGAGCAGCATCAACCAGCAGCAGGACCGCCTGAGTGAGTTCGAGCTCACTGCCGGCGGACCCATTGTGCGGGATCGGATGTACTACTTTGCTGCCAACTCGGTCATCTTGAGTGACACTCGGTGGTGGCAGGATCTTGACCGCTTCTTCCCATCGCCGATTTCAAAGGAATTTATCGGTTTCGGGAAGCTCGACTATCTCTTTTCCCCTCGCCTGAAGTTGAGTCTCCAGGGCATCTATTCGGTCAAAGACTGGAAGGACTACGAGTTCAGCTGGCGTTTCAACCTCTCCGGCTTGCCGACCAGAGCCCGCAACTCATACCGGGCTGTCCTTCTCCTGTCCCATACGGTATCCGATTGGAGCTTCTACACGGCAAGCCTGGACGTGTTCCATCTTCAATCAACCATCGGTGAGGGCTCAAAAGCATCCCTGTCCCTCCAACCGTACGATTATGACTTCTATCTGCAATACATTGTTGGAGGAAGACGGAACTGGTGGGCTGACGCGCGGCAAACGATCTACACCCTCAAGGGGGACTTCACCACGCAGATCGAAGAGAAGCATCTGCTTCGACTGGGAGTTGAGTTCAATCAGTATGATATTGTCTCGGACCTCGTAAAATATGAGCCCCAGACGACCTACTTTGGGAAACCCATCGTCGACGCACCGCTCCTCAACTATAGTAATTCCTATGACTACGCTCCGAGGTCGGGGAGCGTGTACGTCCAGGATAGGATCGAGCTCGTGCACGACGGGTCGAATCTTACCTTCGGGATGCGTTGGGATTTCCTGGACCCGACTGCGGAGCGTCCGATCGTAGAATTCATACCGCTCACCGGCAACGAATTCCGTCAGAACGTTACGGGCGCGACCAGGGCGAGATTCAAGCACCAGTTCAGCCCGCGGATGAGCGTCGCGGCTCCAGTCGGTCCATCGAGTTTCTTCTTCGTCAATTTCGGTCACTATTTCCAATTCCCCCTTTTCGAATACCTCTACTCCGGCATCAGCCCGGCCCAATTGCGACAGGGTGCGCGCAATGTGCTCACCGGCAACCCGGATCTCGAGCCGGAAAGAACGATCGCCTGGGAAATCGGCTTCAAATACGGACTCTCTGAGAACACGCTGGCGTCGTTGACGTACTTCCGCAAGGCCTTCAAGAACCAGATCGATTCGAAGACCCTTATTCCGTTCGACAGCAAATCGGCGGGCGACTACGGATACGCTTCGTACGTGAACAACGCGGAGGCGACGGCGACGGGCCTTGAGTTTGTCCTGAGCAGGGAACACGATGAGCGGCTGTCGGGCAGCATTTCATATTCGTATATGGTGACCGACGGAATCAGCGAGTATGTTGATCAGACGATCAACTATGTCCAATGGGGATTTCCTCTCCCGGCGATACCCTTTCCCCTGAGCTGGGATCAACGACACACTATCAAAGCAGACGTCGACTTTCTGCTGCCCCTCGATATCACGTCTAATGTGGTTCTGTTGTACAACTCTCCTCGTCCATATACCTACTTTCCAACCCGTGACGGTTTCACTCCGCTCGTTCCCACCAAGACGCTGGTCCCGAACAACGCTCGTATGTTCGATGTGGCGTTCGTCAACGCGAAGCTCTCACGTGACTTCGTGCTCGATGATGCGATGCGATACGTGCTTTCGATCTATGTCGATGTGCGAAATCTGTTCAACCGAAAGAATGTTCGCTGGATGGATTCAAGCGGAAGGATCGGAGGGGAACTCGGGGACCCGGGCGCATACTACGATTATCGCCGAATCCGAGTCGGAGCACGACTTCAGTTTTGACGCGTGACCCTTTCCAGGGCTCATTCGCTGCTGCCGCGTTGTGCCGTATAGCGTCTGTTGATACGATCGTCAAGACGTGCATTTTACCTTGATTTTCAGGCATTTTCCGCTAATTTAAAGAATCACGTGCTGCAATTCGAAACTGTTTCAGACGATGCAGGAAAGAGGAGTCGAACGATGAAGAAGAAGTTCTCAGGATGGGCTGTTTTGGCCCTGGTTATTGTAGGCCTGTTCGCAGGAATGGAGATCAACCAGCTTATCTCCGGAGACACGCCGTACGAGCAGGCGAACAAGTTCAGGGAAATCCTCCAGCTAACCGAAAAGTACTATGTAGAGGAAGTCGACGCGAAAATGCTGACCGAGGCGGCTGTCGAGGGACTGCTGGGCAAGCTTGATCCACATTCGGTGTACATACCCCAGCGGGCATATGACTTGGTGCGGGAAGAGTTCCGAGGTAAGTTCGAAGGGATCGGTATCCGTTTCACCATTCGCAATGATTCCATCTTTGTTGCGGAGACCATAGGCGGTGGCCCGTCGGCTCGTCTGGGAATTCAGACGAACGACCGTATTGTTCGCATTAACGACTCCTCTTCAGTCGGCTTCACCAACGATCAGGTCATCCAACGGCTGAGGGGGCCCAAAGGGTCCAAGGTCAAGGTTTCGATTGCACGCCCCGGCGTCAGAGAGTTACTCGACTTTGAGATCATCCGGGACGAGATCGCGCTCACGAGCGTGGATATCTCGATGATGGTGGACGACGAGGTTGGATACGTGAGCGTCAACCGCTTCAGTGAGCGCACGGATGCCGAACTTGTGGAGGCCCTCCGGAGCTTGCGGACAAAAGGTATGAAGCGACTGATTCTTGACCTTCGCGACAACCCGGGCGGACTTCTGGAGCAGGCGTTCAAGATTGCTGACCTTTTTCTTGACGAAGGCACAAAAGAGAAGCCGCACAAGATTGTCTATACGACAGCCCGCCGCTCGGAGTTTGACGAAGCCTATTTTGCCAGGACGGGCCACGCTTATGAGAACCTTCCTTTGATCGTCTTGCTGAACAACACGTCGGCCAGTGCGAGCGAAATTGTCGCCGGGGCCATCCAGGACTGGGACCGGGGATTGGTCGTTGGCGAGACGAGCTTTGGCAAGGGGCTCGTGCAGCGGCAGTTCCCGCTGTCCGATGGATCGGGGCTGCGGCTGACGATTGCCCGCTACTACACCCCGAGCGGACGCTCGATTCAGCGCGAATACGAAGGCAAAGAACGGCAGGCATATCAGCGTGAGGCGTTCCAACGTCAGGAGCGGGAAGGCGAAAATATTGAACATAGGTCGGAGGGCGATTCGTCGCGGCCGGTTTTCCGCACGAATGCCGGCCGGATGGTCTACGGCGGGGGAGGGATAACGCCGGATTATGTGGTAAAGAACCAGCCGCTGAGCTCGTTGACACAGAGCATGCTGCGGCGCGGACTCTTTGAGCAGTTTGTGACCGCGTATTTGGACGGAAAAGGACTGAAAATCCGCTCCGCATTTGGCAACGACCCAACCCGGTTCAGGCAATCGTTCACCGCTTCGGACGAAATCCTCAAAGACTTCCGATCGTTTGTTGATCAACAGAACATCAAGATTATCGAGAAAGAGTATGAGCAGGACCTCGCCTTCATCAAGACGAGGCTCAAGGCGACATTCGCCAGAAACTTCTGGGGGAATGATGGGTGGTATCGCATCATGCTACAGATCGATGCCCCCTTCCACAAAGCGCTCAGCCTCTTCCCAGAGGCGGAAAAGATCGCCAGGTTAAACTAGGGGGGATGATGAAGAGGCGACGCGGCTGGTGGTTAGCGGTATTGCCGGTGTTCATTGGTCTGCTCTTCCTGGGCCTTGGGGTCGGAAGTTCGCAACCTGTGGCAGAGGCACAAGCGGAACATCCGTCGGAGTTGCTCGCTGTAACAACCGGCGGGATGTTGCAGGTGGGCGAAGAGCTTGAGTATGACGTCAGCTACTCGTTTTTCCACATTGGGACGATCCGGACATGCGTGGTCGATAGAGAGTTCCGAAACGGCAAAATGGTCTACAAGAGCGTGGCGTACATCGATTCCAATCCGAGCCTCAGCTGGCTCGTTGACCTGCATATTCGCTTCTATAGCGAGATTGATGACAGCGTCTTTTCGTATGCCTGGATCAGCGACGACAGCACGGAAAAAGAGATCTACTTTCGCCGGTTCAAGTTCGACTACTCGAACAACCGAGCGCTGCTGGAAAAAGGCAAGATAGTTCCTGGGGGTGCCCGAGCGGTCGAGGGCATAGATACGGTGTCGATCACAGAACGATGCCAGGACGGTCTCTCATTGTATTACTATGCGCGTGAAAATGTGCGCCAGAAGAAGCAGGTCCGTGTGGCAACGCTGATCGAAAGGAAGCAGGAGTACACTTTCATCAATTTCACGAACAAGAAATCCGGAGTCGAGATTGATGCAGTTAACCATCTCGTCGAAGTCGTCGAATTCGATGGCAAGGCGGAGTACGTTGGTGTTTTTGGCCTCACCGGGGGGTTCCGGGGCTGGTTCAGCAATGATGACGCACGGATTCCCGTTCTGGCGAGAATGAACGTGATTCTCGGGAGCATTAAGATAGAACTTGTCAGATGGACTCGAACCGGCTGGCAACCTCCTCTGTACGTTGAGGAGGCAGAGAGGTGATCATTTCCTATCCGGGCATCTCGCCAAAAATGCACGCATCGGTGTTTGTTGCCGAGGATGCCCACATCGTTGGCGATGTCAAGATCGGCGAGGACGGCAGTGTATGGTTCAACTCAGTTGTCCGTGGGGATGTGAACTTTGTTCGCATCGGGAAAGGCACAAATGCTCAGGATAATTGCGTCCTGCATGTGACCCACCAGAAACATCCCCTTCAATTGCCTGATCGGCATTGGGGCAGAAGTACTCGACGATGCGAAGGTCGGGCCCTGCGCCTTGGTGGCGGCAGGTTCGGCGGTCACGGTGGGCTTTGAGGTGCCAGAAGGTGTGCCTGCGCGTATCAAGCGGATGCTGACAGCCGAAGAGCGCCGGCACATCGAACAATCTGCACGGAGCTACGTAGAGCATGTCAAGATCTATCGTTCCTGAATCCCAGAAGAGGTCGCCATGAAACTCACGGTCTGGGGAGTCCGTGGCTCCGTCCCGACTCCCGGGAAGCACACAGTTCGGTACGGCGGAAACACGCCCTGTCTCGAGCTTCGACTTGACGACGACAGCCTCATTATTCTGGATGCCGGGACGGGGATTCGCAATTTCGGAGATCATCTCATCAACAATGGGGAATCGGTGCACGCCTATCTTCTCGTTACGCATCCCCATTGGGATCACATCCAAGGATTTCCCTTTTTCAAGCCGGCATTTATCTCGGGGAACGAGCTCACCATCTTCGGGACGGAGCGTCCGGAGAAGTCTTTGAGCGAAATCATCTCCGAGCAGATGAACCGGATCTACTTTCCGGTCCAGCTTCACGAATTGAAAGCGAAGCTCAATTTCAAGCCGATCAAGGAAGAAGGGGAGATGAAGATCTATGGCTGCACGGTGAAGACTCTGTACGTCAATCATCCGGGATTCACGGTCGGCTATCGGATCGAGTACAACGGAAAGACGCTTGTGTACATTAGCGACAACGAGCCGTATGACCGCGAGGCTGCTGCTTCTCTGTCGAACTTTGAAGCAGCGGTGAAGGCGAAGTTTGATTCGAAGAAAGGCGATCCGAACCAGCGAGTGTTCGACTTTTGCACGGGAGCTGATGTGTTACTCCACGATGCAACCTACACGCCGGAGGAGTACATCGACCGCGTCGGCTGGGGTCATTCCCATTACCTCTTTACACTACGTGTCGCTGCGCAGGCGGATGTGAAGCGGCTCTACTTGTTCCATCACGACCCGAACCACAGCGACGACAAAGTTGACGAAATCCTCAAGAAATGCAAAAAGGAGGTCAAGACGCGTGGGTACAAGTTCGATTGCGAGGCGGCAGCAGAGGGAGGGGTAGTCACGATCTAACTTGACAATCAGCCGCAGCAAGATTATATTTATCTCAGGGATTGCTTTACGAGCCGTTGTTATGCCCCTGTTATTCAATGGGTTAGCATATGACCGGGTCGGTGAGAGGTCTCGAGGGGCAATGTGTTGTGGGCTGATCGAAGAGGGAATATTGACTGTGATAAGATGCCGGTGTCTTCTCCGTTACCCCGAGTTGCAGGCGACTTGACGCGATAGGGTGGCAAATCGGGGTTTTTCATTGCACGAGATCGATGATCGCATAGGGAAAGCCATGCAGTTCGCATTCCAAGAGTCCGACATCAGAAAGATTTCTCAGATCCTTGGTATTTCCGCCAAGCATCGAGGCAGCAACTATCGTTTCGAGGTCGAGAACAAGACTCTCAACCGGAAGCTGGCGCTGGAGATCTATCCGGATATCAATATCGGTCAGCGTCGCGGGAGCCTCGTCTCAGTCTACACGCCGACGGCGCACCTTCAGCTCCATTTTTGCACGGGATATGTTGTCAGCAAATTGCTGGGCGAGATTACCTTCGTTGCCGAATCGAACGGCAAGCTCTCAGGACTGACGGTCGAGCGGGAAGGAGGGTGCTCGCTCTATGCTAACGTCGATCGTTCAATTCTCTCTGGTGATTTTACGACGCTTGGTCCGGAGGTAATGCTTTCTGGTATCGCGCTGTCGCTCACCGAGAACATCCTTCCGCAACCCACTCCATCCAAACGGGGGACGAAGGGAGAACACACAGCACGGGAGAAAGGAAAACGAAAGCCAAGGCCAAAGGCTGGATGATTTTCGTCTCAAATAATCACCCGTCTCTTCGGTTTTCGAGGCGGGAAACCTTCCGGACCGTCAAAAGCGTTCTAGAAGAGGAACTTGTGCCGTCGCTCAGTGTGTCTGTGGTATTTGTGGGGAGCCGTTTCATTCAACGCATCAACCGGCGATTTCTGAATCACAACCACATCACGGACGTCATTGCGTTTCCATTTCGGGATGGCCAGGGAGTTGATGCTGAGGTCTACGTGAATCTGGATCGCGCAAAAAGTCAGGCGCGTGAGCTTGGGATCAGCTATGCAGATGAGGCGCGCCGGCTCCTGATACACGGGATTCTCCACGTGCTCGGGTATACAGATCACACAACGGGAGGGAGATCTCGGATGAGACGACGAGAGGATTTCCTCCTCGCGTTACTCTCAAGTGCTAAGAGGCATAGATCGCATGCAAGAGCGAATCGTTGAAATCATTCTCTTCCTCGTCAACGAGCTGAAATCCAACAAGCAGCTCAGCGAGGTGGACGTCTCCTTACTGACCGACAGCGGCTATACCCCTACGGAGATCTCTACGGCGTTTTCGTGGCTCTTCGAGCGGCTGTCCATTGGCCAGCAGCTTGTTTCGGAGGAGCGCGACACACGCCTGTCGCACCGTGTCCTGCACGAGGCCGAGAAAATGATCGTTACGCCCGAAGCCTACGGCTATTTGCTGCAGTGCCGCCAGCTTGGGTTGCTTTCCAACGCGGACATCGAGACAATTATCGAGAAGATCATGGCTGCGGGGTTTTCCACGGTCGGTGTGCCGGAAATGAAAAGTTTTGTGGCCGGTGTGCTGCTCGATTCGGGCAATCAGCCGCGAATGAGCGGGCGAATCTCGCTAAACAGTACTGATACCATCCACTAGCGTTCGGGTTCATGGAAAAATCCTTAATCATCGTTGAGTCCCCATCCAAGGCGAAGACTATCAACAAATACCTTGGGAAAGACTACGTTGTCGAAGCATCGGTGGGGCACATCAAGAATTTGCCGAAAAGCAAACTTGGGGTAGATGTTGACAATGGCTTCGAGGTGACGTACGAATTCATCAAGGGGAAAGACGAGGTCATCAAGAAGCTCCGAGATAAGGCGGCGAAGGCAAAAGAGATCTATCTGGCAACTGATCCTGACCGGGAGGGGGAAGCGATCGCGGCTCACCTCGCAGACGAAATCAAGCCTGCCAACAAGAGAATCAAGCGCGTCCTCTTTCATGAGATCACCGCTGCAGGTGTGAGAGAGGGGATGCGCCATCCGAAGAAGATCGATACGCATCTTGCGCTGTCACAACAAGCCCGCCGAGCGATGGATCGCATCGTGGGGTACAAGGTGAGCCCGTTTGTCTGGAAAACCTTCTACTACGGCCTGTCTGCGGGACGCGTGCAATCAGTCGCGCTGCGGCTGATTTGTGAGCGGGAAGAGTTGATCAGGGGTTTCGTTGCAGAGGAATACTGGTCGATTACGGGTGAGTTTCAGACGGTTCAAAGCGAGCCGTTCCTGGCGAAGTTGACCAGGGTGGCGGGCCAAGAGCCCCGGATTCCCGACGAAACGACGATGAAGGGATACCTGGGGGAGATCGAAAAGCAGCGCTTTGAGATCACGGGTGTAGAGCGAAAGCCCGTGAGGCGAAATCCGCCTGCGCCGTTCATCACCAGCACATTGCAGCAAGAGGCCGCCCGGCGCCTGCGCTTCTCGACGAAGCGGACGATGATGCTTGCACAGAGACTGTACGAAGGTGTCGAAGTGGGGGAGGAGGGCCTCACGGGACTTATCACGTACATGCGAACGGATTCGACGCGGCTGAGCGCGGAGGCGATTACTCACGTCCGTGAGTACATCTACGCCAACTACGGAAAAGAATACGTGCCGAAGGAGCCTCGCCTGTTCAAGAAAGGGAAATCCTCCCAGGACGCGCACGAAGCCATTCGTCCGACATCCCTCAGACTGACGCCGAAAGTGGTCAAGAGGTATCTCGACAAAGAACTGTACCTTCTCTACGAGCTGATTTGGAACCGGTTCGTGGCCTGCCAGATGACACCGGCCGAGTTTGAACAAATCTCGGTCGACGTGACAGGCGGGGAGTACCTCTTCCGTGCCACGGATCAGCGGCCGAGATTCAGGGGCTTCCTGCAAGTATACGACGATATGACTGAAGAGAACGGCGGTGAAAAGGAGGATCAGGATCCCACGTCGAAGTTGCCGGAAGGTTTGGCGTCAGGCCAGAAAGCATCCCTCAGGAACCTCTTGCCGCGCCAGCACTTCACAAGGCCTCCGCCGCGCTACACCGAGAGCAGTCTCGTCAAGGAGCTCGAGTCTCGCGGGATCGGCAGGCCAAGCACCTACGCCCTGATCGTCAGCACGGTGATTGACAGGAAGTATGTGGAGCAGAATGAGCGAAAGCTGTACTCCACGGAGCTCGGCATGCAGGTGAACAGGCTGCTCGTGAAGTACTTTCCGGATATCTTCAATGCCCAGTTCACTGCGAAGATGGAAGAGGAGCTCGACACGATCGCTTCGGGTAAGCAGCGGTACATTAAGGTGATGAAAGACTTCTATGATCCGTTCATCCGCGACCTCGAGGCCGTCGACCAGAATGCGCGCGAGATCAAGAAGTCGCTGCAAGAAAAGACCGATGTGAGGTGTGAGCTCTGCGGACGGCCGATGATCATCAAGTGGGGTCGCAACGGTCGCTTCATGGCGTGCTCGGGCTATCCCGAGTGCAAGAACACCAAGCCGCTGGCCGAGGATCAGGAGAAGCATCAACATCTCGTGGGTATGAAGTGCGAGGTGTGCGGTGGCGAGATGGTGGTGAAGGCTGGAAGATTCGGCCCGTTTCTTGGTTGTTCCAACTATCCAAGCTGCAAGAACACGAAGCCAATATCCACGGGCATCAAGTGTCCCGCGTGCGGTCAGGGGGAGCTTGTCGAGCGAAGAACGAAAAAGGGAAAAAGGACCTTCTACGGGTGTACTCGGTATCCAGACTGCGATTTTGCGTCCTGGGATAAGCCTGTTGATCAGCCGTGCGCCAACTGTGGCTCACAATACCTCGTTTCGAAGTACTCTCAAGCGAAGGGCGAGTATCTGAAATGCCCTGAGTGCGGCGAAGAATTCGTCAAAGAAGAGATAGCTGCCAGTGCGTAGCTCGCCCGACGCGCTGGGTTATTCACTCCGAGCATTGTGATTGTCATGCACGAGATTGTCCGGGCGTTTCTGGAGTATCTTGAGACCGAGCGGAACTACTCCCCCAACACGATCCGTTCCTACGAAGCGGATCTCCTGCAGTTCTCGTCGTACTTGCGATCGCGTTCCATTCGCTCACTAAATCTTGTGCGTAAAGAAACGCTCCGCGCATACCTCAGCGCCCTCCTCTCCGCCGGCCTGAGTCGCCGAAGTGTGAGCCGAAAGATCGCCTGCCTCCGATCGTTTTTCCGATTTGCAAAGCGACGGCATCTCTGCGCGTCGAATCCGATGCTCACCCTTGTCACCCCGAAGATTGAGAAACGTCTTCCCTCGTATCTTGATGAGCGGACGACTTCATGCCTCCTTGATGAGGTCAATACCAAGACCCCGGAAGGACGACGCGACGCAGCCATCTTGGAGCTGTTCTACAGCACGGGCATCCGTCTGGGCGAACTGATCAGCCTCGACCTGGCAGATGTCGATCTCGAGAGGGCCGTCATAAAGGTAACCGGAAAAGGTCGCAAGCAGCGCATCCTTCCGCTCGGAAGGCCGGCAGTTGCCGCGCTGAGGAGGTACGTGGACGACCGGGCGCGCCTCATGGGGCGTTCCGGCGTTGCTGAACCCAAAGACGCCTTCTTTCTAACCGCACGCGGTGAACGGTTCTATCCGGAGGCCGTGGCGAGGATCGTCAAGCGCCATATCGGCAAGGTGTCGGAATTGGAGAAGACATCGCCTCACGTCATCCGGCACACGTTTGCTACTCATCTCCTCAACCGAGGAGCTGACCTGCGTGCAGTCAAGGAGCTGCTGGGCCACGAAAGCCTTTCGACGACTCAGGTCTACACGCACGTTTCAACTGAACAGATGAAAAAAGCGTACAGGCAAGCACATCCGAAGGCGTGAAACCGCGCGGGCGCAGAGACGCTGACTGATGAGAGGAAGGAATACAGCATGACGACGACGGTAACATCCCGACACTTCAAAGCTCACGGAACACTTGTCGACTACGCAAAAGCCTCTGTCGAGAAACTCGACCGTTTCTATGACGGTATCATCAAGTGTGAGGTAAAACTGAGCTTCGAGAAATCGCGGAACAGCGTCAAAATCGCCGAAATCATTGTTACAGTCTACAAGTCAAGGCTCACCGGCGTCGCGCGGACGGAGGACTTTCATAAATCAATCGATGCTGCAAGCGAGAAGGTGCTCGTGCAACTGAAGAAATATAAGGATCGGCTGCGTAACAAGGACCGCATACAAGTACGCCGAGTTCGCGCAAAAGTCTAACCAAGTGGCGGAGTGTATCTATGGCGTTCGAGAATCTCAAAGAGACCCGAAAAGAGAGCATCACGGTCGGTTTCCTGTACGAAGGCAACAAGGAACGTCTGAAAATGAATTCGCTCAATGGCGACGTTGGCTTCCGGAAGGAGATACGGGACAAGAATATCCACCGACCGGGGTTGGCGCTCGCCGGATACGTGGAGCTGTTCACGTATGACCGCGTTCAGGTCGTAGGCAACACGGAGATACGCTATCTGCAGCATCTGAGCCTGGCAGAACGTATCAAAGCGTTTGAAACGATCCTCCAGTTCGACATCCCATGCATAATTGTCACGAATGACAATCAAATCGACAAGGAGCTGGTCCGTATTGTAACGGAACATCAGGTTTCCATTTTTCGGACTCCGCTCGAAACGACCAAACTCGTGTATTTTGTTGGGGATTTCCTCGACGACCAGTTCTCGCCCCAGAGTGTGATCCACGGCTCCTTCATCGATGTGTACGGGATCGGGGTGGTGCTGGGCGGGAGATCAGGTATCGGGAAGAGCGAAGTGGCACTTGATCTTGTTGAGCGGGGTCACAGACTTGTTGCTGATGATGTGATTACAATTACTCGGAAGGGGGAGGGAATCTTGATGGGGGCAGGGACCGATGTTGTCAAGCATTTCATGGAGGTTCGAGGGTTGGGATTGATCGACATACGGTCCATTTTCGGTATTCGGTCAATCAGATTCCAGAAGCGCGTGGAGGTCATCGTCGAGCTCGAGGATTGGCGGCGCGACCTTGAGTACACCCGCACCGGCCTCGATCACGACAACGTCTCGGTTCTTGGTGTGGAGATTCCTCACGTGAAGCTTCCCATCTTTCCGGGCAAGAACATTACGGTTATCGTCGAAGTCATCGCGATGGATTATTTGCTGAAGCATTATGGCTACGATGCGGCGAGGGAGTTTTCGAAGCGACTCGAGGCCGCTATTGCTGAGAAATCTAAGGGCAAACGGGCGATTGATTACTTCGAACATGATTTCGAGTAGCGAGTGACGAATCGCTTGACAAAACCTCAAATATTTCCTATTTTCGGGCAGCTTTTTGCGCTTGACCGGAAAATTCCGCGTCGACGCGCGATCATGTTCAACACGGCAGCGCGAGAGAACAAAAAGGGCTGAATGGGCAAGTTCAGGCTATACTACTTTTCTTCTCGAAGTCTGACGTTCGTCGAAGCCAGGTGGTTCAAGACCAAGTTTGCACTCCTTGCGGCTCTCCTCGGCATGGTGATGCTGGTGGTTGGCTTTGAGGTGAATCAGCTCTATGAGGATCCCTTGGGGCTCGGCATTCACCGGAACAGAGCGCTCGTCGCTGAAAACACCGTGCTGAAAAACCAGTTGAAGGTTTTCTCGTCTCGGCTCCAAACCCTTTACAGCAGGCTGACGGCACTGAGCGACCGGACGAACGAGCTGCGCCTTCTCGTCGATTTGCCGAAGATCGATGAGGACACACGGAAAGCAGGCTATGGCGGTACCGACGATCGTGTTGATTTCGGTACCGCGGCGGGTGTCAACTCAATGCTGAATGACCTCAGGTCAACGATCACGAAAGCCGAGCGGGAGCTGCAGCTTCAGCAAGCGAGTTATCGGGAAACGATTGAAAAGTACGAGCACAACAAAGACCTCTATCGATGCCTGCCGGCGATCAAGCCGATGGAGGGCTTCTACTCGATGCACGATTTCGGCATGCGGCTTCATCCAGTGTTCGGTGTGAGAAGGCCTCACGAAGGCATCGACATTTCGAACGACATTGGAACCCCCGTGTACGCAACGGGTGATGGTGTTGTGGCAAGCGCAGGCCGGACCGAAGCCGGTTACGGCATCATGATTCTTGTCAATCACGGATTCGGGTATGCATCAGTCTACGCCCACTTGAGCAAGCCGCTTGTCGCAGCCGGTCAGCGCGTGAAGCGGGGAGATCTTATCGCCCTTTCCGGGCGTACCGGCATCGTCACGGGGCCCCACCTGCACTACGAAGTTCGGCTCAATGGTGTGCTGCAGAATCCGGTGGATTATTTCTTTGACGACATAGACTATCAGTCGATCAAAGATCAGCTCGCGGGCCGACAGTAGCTCGTGTTGTCCTACGTTTTCCGAGTGCTTTTCGGAGGTGACAGGCAAGGATGATTTGGACGCTTGAGCTGGCCTCGTATCTCGACGATGCGCCGTGGCCGGCAACGAAGGAAGAGCTGATAGACTACGCCGTCAGGACGGGTGCGCCGCTTGAGGTCATCCAGAACTTGGAAGAGCTGGAGGATAGCGATGAGCCATATGAGAGTATGGAGGAGATCTGGCCCGACTATCCGACTGACGAGGATTTCTTTTTTGAAGATGACAAAGAGTATTAGCGAGCATCCGTGACTCACGTGAGGGGGAGCGCAGCCGACCTTTCCGATGAGCAGACGCGAGAGTGTTGAACCCAGCAATTCCCCGCTGGGTTTTTTTTTGGATGTCCTTATGCCCTACCGCCTCTTCACATTTCTCTCCCTGTTCCTTGTCTGGATTGCCATGACGGAGGCGCAGCAGGACTGGAGGCAGTACGAGGTCGGTTCGGTTCGCTTTGAAGGGAATGAGACTCTTCGCGATGATCTGCTTCTGAGCGTGGTGTCGACGCAGGAGACCCCTGCGGGATTCTGGAAATTCCTGTACAGAATCAGTGAAAAGCTCGGAGATCCGCCAAGATATTTCGATCCGTTGGTGCTCGAGCTGGACTACCGCCGGCTTCGCGCATTCTATCAGGACCAGGGCTTTTTTCTTTCCCGGATCGATACGTTGCTGCTTGTCGATCAGGAGAACAAGACTGTCCGTCTGACGTTCCGCGTCGAGGAGGGCCCCCGTTCATACATTGACACCATTCAGTTCACAGGCTTCGAGGATCTGCCCTCGGCCCTTCTTGAGGAGATCGAAATCAATCCGCTTGTCAAGGTCGGCGATCCGTACATCGCTGAACATGGTGTAAGCGAGCGTGCACGCATCCTGAACGCATTCTTCAACAACGGTTTCGCGGACGTGCGCGTGGACAGTGTCGTCGCTCATCGGTATGCGTCGAC
>VGWB01000002.1 GCA_016873755.1 Ignavibacteria bacterium
CGGCTGAGAGCCCACCAAGACCGGCTCCGATGATGCTAACCTTCTTCACGAGTTGTGGGACCTGACCGCGACGTAGAGCCGTTTGTATTCAGCCGAGACGGCGGCGTGGTCGACGACCGGAGCTGGATACTGTCTCCCGATGATGCAGCCGATTTCCTTCTGCAGCGCTGGGGGCATTTCGTGCGGACCGTGGACGAACTTTGCGGGGACTTTTGCAAGCTCGGGCACAAACTGCTTGATGTACTTGCTCTCCGGATCATATCGCTCAGACTGGAGCCGCGGGTTGAAGATCCTCATCGGCTTCGGGTCCACCCCAGTTGATGCAGACCATTGCCAGCCACCGTTGTTCGAGGCTGTCTCGATGTCCATCAGTTTTTCTTCGAAGTAGGACGCACCTAGCCGCCAGTCGTGCTGGAGATCCTTCGTCAGAAACGATGCAACGACCATCCGGGCGCGGTTGTGCATCCAGCCCGTTTGGTTCAGTTGGCGCATTCCGGCATCGACAAACGGATAGCCTGTGAGACCCTTCTTCCACGCATTGAAGAGCACCACGCTGAATTTCCACGGCATCCGGTCGAATTCCCGACGATAGTTCGACTCCAGCAGCCGAGGAAAATGGTAGAGAACCGAGTGATAGAATTCCCGCCAGATCAACTCGTCCACGAATTTCTCGATTGAAGCTCGCTCGGCGTGAGCAGCAGATTGGTGTGCCTTCCGGCAATCCTCAAGCATCTTCCTGATCGAGATGCAGCCGAACCGAAGATACGGTGACATCATGCTCGTCCCGTCAACAGCCGGAAGGTCTCGATTCGTTGCATAGCTGCCGATCTTTCGACTCAAGAACATCCGCCATCGCCGATTCGCCTGCTTCTCTCCGCCCGGAAGAACGGGTGAAGGAATCGAAACTTCTCTCTTCAGTTCCCCCGCCCCCAAGATCCCGTCGGACGCGAGCTTCGCAGTCGTGAATCGCCGAGCCTCCCCAAACGGGGCAGGATGCGAGAGCTTTTTCCACGCATTCGCGAAGGGCGTGAAGACGACAAAGGGCTTACCATCCCCCGTCAGCACTTCGGATGGCTCGTGTACAAGAGTGTCCTTGAACGTTTGTACCTCAACTCCGGATTTTCGATACAACTCTTCGATCTTGCTGTCCTGCTCTATCGATGAGGGCTCGTAGTCACGATTGAAATAGATGGCTTGGGGCTGCAGCTCTTTCAGAAGCGTCTTGTGCACTTCCAGTACCTTCCCCCGCCGAGTCATCAGCTCTCCTCCGAGGGCCTTGAGATTCTTCCGGAGTTCAGCTAACGCTTCCGTCAGGAAATTGAATGCAGCCCCGTCGGGCGGGAGACGGCGTGTCAACTCTGTATCAGAGACAAAGAGGGGAACGACGGGTAACCCCACGCGCGTGGCGTGGTAGAGTGCAGCGTGGTCATCGACCCGAAGGTCGCGGCGGAACCAGACAATAATTGGACCCATTAGAAGAGCTTCTTCCGCAGATAGTATTTGACAACGTGGCTGCAGTTGTATCCAGCGGCTCCGAAAATACCTCCCCCGGGGTGCATGCTCGCGCTCGAGAGGAACAATCCTCTGATCGGGGTAGCGTAACCCGAGAGCTCGGGGAGCGGTCGAAACATGAACATCTGGTCAAGTGCCATCTCAACGTGCATGACATTCGCAGAGGGCATAGTGTGTTTCTCTTCGATGTCCTTCGGACTCTGGATCAGCATATCGATTAGCTGATCGCTTGCTCCCGGCGCAAATCGATCGATGACGCCAAACAGCTTCCTCGCCTCGTCGACTCGAAGTTGATCCCAGGATCGTGCATCGCGCAGCCTGTATGGGTAGTACTGTCCCCATAAGAACAGTGTATCCTTCCCGTGCGGTGCCAGCGTCGCGTCCACAGCACTGAACGTCATTGCTACAACCGCAGGATGCTCCGAGGGAAGCCCTTTCAGATAATCCGCATAGGCGTCATGCAGGTATTGTGTCGATGGACAGAGAAGCTGCAAACCTTTCAGAACTTCTGCGTTTTCGGTATCACTCAGCCGATAGCGAGGAAGCGCATGAACGGCGCAACGGACCACCATGCCAAATCCGTTGCCAACGTTAATATTCTGAATGCGCCTTCGCAGCTCCGAATGAAGTTCAGACCCGACTAATTTCAGAAAAGTTGTCTTCACATGGGCGTTAGAAACAACGGCCCGGGCAGAAAGGATGTCGCCGCTCGCAAGTTCAACCGCGTCCGCCCTACCATTTCTGACGCAGATCCGCTTGACTTCTGCTTTCGATCGGACCATTCCCCCGTGTGCCTCAATGCATTTCGCCAGGGCCTGGGTCAGCATACCTGATCCACCTCTAGGCCGGGCAGGCCCCTTCTTGTGAACCATCGAGTGCCAACCGATGAACTCCGCCGACGCGGTGTCTGTCGGTGGGGGACCGCTCTGGGCACCCCACCACGCAAGCGCAGCACGAAGTTTCTCGTTCTCAAAGGTATCGTTAATGAGCCTCCCGTAGCTCATCATGATCTTCTGGAGGAGCTCGGTTCCCTTTTTACCCGATGGTCGGAACCGCCCGAGCAGAAACGACCTGCCGAGTTTACCCGGCGTGGGTGCGCGCAGAAACGCATCGAAGACCACCTCGTTCAATGGTTGCCATTCGAGCACGAACTGGCGATAAGCCTCGGCATCCCGCTCACTCACCCTGGCTATGCTCTGGCACGTCCGGTCGAGATCCCGGTAGAACTTGATTACGGTTCCATCTTCAAATGGAGCCGACATGAACGGATCGAGCGGAATGTACTCCAGACCGTACTCCTCAAGCCGAAGGTCGCTCACAATCGGCGTGTGATGGATCATGAAGTGTGCGGATCCGCCGACATCGAGCCGAAATCCGCCGAACATCTCCTCCGTACAAACTGCTCCACCGATCGTATCCCGCCTCTCAAGGACAAGGACTTTGTATCCCCACTTGGCAAGGTAGGCCCCGGTTACCAGACCGTTGTGTCCGCTTCCAACAATGATGACATCAGCGTCCATCGTAACACCTGCGTGAGGCTTTCAAGCCTGAGGATTCACGAAACGCATCCCAACGTTTGTCAGGACAAAGTAGACGAGTTGACTAGCAAGAAGATGCGCGACCAGGGGATTTGACACCTTCTCTTTTGCATATCTGTTCAGAAGAGAAAGACACCCGTATGAAATGACAAACCAGCTGATATAGTTGAGCTCAGTCGGGAGTCCTCCCTTCCAATGCCACAGATCGAGCGCGTCTGCGGCAAATTCCATGATAGCATCGAACACTGTCACCAGAATCGAGGCGACGACAACCTTCTTGAATTTCAGAAAATGTCCGGATGAAATCCAGGCGGGGACGAGCACACCGAGCCACGCAAACGGGATCACCAACGGGACATCCAGGAGTTTCGGACCTAAACGGTCTGTGTAAGCGTATTCGCCGAACGGAAAACCCAGATTCGCGCCCGAAGCTTCGCTCAGAAAGGTCACCAGCAGAACCGTGACCCCCGCGGCGACACTTTTGAGGTTCAGCTCGTATGTCGACACGAATGCTGTTACACCGACCGCCACCATCACGAACGGGGTCAGGACAGTCATAACAGACTCGAAGAGACGGAGGGTGTTCCACACCCCACCCGCGACGAAGAAAACATAGAGACCTGTCAAGAGAACTCTTCTATTCATCCTTGGCCTGGGTCGTCTCGCAGACGTCGAATGGCGGTCTCGTTCCGCTCCCACGCACGGGCACCGTTCGACCCTTCCAGCGAACTCCACCGCGAACGTAGTACAGCCTTATGGCATTGAGACCGATCAGGACGGCCGCCAGTGAACCGAGTGGATGGAGAATGACTGAAACAAGGCCGTGTCGGAATCGAGTTGCCAGCATCGATCTGAATGTGAGGTTTAATCCAACGGCGAGCATCGTAGATGCAGAAATATCGTGAAGCAAGAGCACATATGGTAGAACGAAAACCAGCAGCATCAGGGCAAGGAACGGCAGGAAAGCTGACGGCCGGAATCGAAAGGCCGCGAAGAAGTTCTTCGAGAATCCCTCGTTGATTTCCGACAGATTAGAATACATCTCGCATGCGACACTTCCGACTCCGGACGTCAGCACCAATCGCATTCCGCGGCGCTTAATGAGCCGCGCAAGAGCAACGTCCTCGACAACATTGTTCCGGACAACAGAGTGAGTTCCAACCGCTTCGTAGGCCTCACGCCGAAAAGCAAACCACTGCCCGTTGGCAGCCGAAAGAGACTCGAATTTCGTACGGAAGACCAGCGGCAGCGGCAACGCACCATACAAAATGACATCCATCATCGGTATGATGCCCTTCGCGGCGAGTCCCCTCAGGTGCTGACCGGGAAAAGACGAAACGGCGTCGGCCCGAAAGCGCTCAAACACCGCGAGGGTGTTTTCTACAGCCCTCGGGGTCGGATGCACATCGGCGTCGATGAAAATCAAGACCTCTCCTGCTGCCTTCTGCGCAAGCTGATAGCACGCCCAGTTCTTCCCTGTCCACCCCTCGGGAAGGGGTTGTCCCGCCACCACCGAGAATCTCGCATCTTTTACCGCCCAACGCTCCGCAACGTCAAGCGTGCCGTCATCCGACTGATCATCGAGGACAATAACCTCAAGAGCCGGATAGGCTTGTTGGCTCAGGGCTTCGAGACAGCGAGGCAAGTTGAGTTCTTCATTTCGGGCCGGGATGAGGAGAGAAATCAGGGGACGCGTCGATGGCGTAGAGTATTTGCGGAGGAAGGGTCCTGCGATGACGTTGACCGCTGCAACAGCATTTATGGTCGCGAGCAAGACAATCGTAACAAGGATCAACTCGCTCAATCGGCACCTTTGATTTTCGCGTACCGGTCACTGACCGAGGAACGACCGGTCAGGAGCGGCCTGAAATCTGAGAAGTTCCGCTGGGAAATTCGGTGCTCGAGTCTCTGGATCAGTTCCCTGAGCGATCGCGTCCCGTTCTTGAAAATCGTCTCAGCCCTCTGATCGACACACAAGATCGGCTCGCCACCGAGAATGAACACATCGGGGTATTGGTTGTCGATATATTCGATCCTGGTTGCCACAGGGATCACATTCAGCGGCTGAGCCAGCGCAGCAATCCGGGCAAAGCCGTCTTTGTACTGGACGGGTGATCCGTACGGTACCATTTCTCCGGAAGGAAAAATCCAGAGTGACGAGCGATGGGACTGTCTCAGCACGCGGAGAGAATATTCAAACGCGGCTTTCACATCGCCGATCCGATCCGTTCGGATGCTGAACACGCCCAGTTTGCGAAAGAAGCGAAACTTCTGGAACTGTTCCTCTCCCATCATCAGATGAATGTCATCCCGGAGATGACGTTGGTTCAGGGCATAAAGGAAGAATCCGTCCCACCACGTATTGTGGTTTGCGATGTAGAGTCGCGGCATCGACGCGTCGTAGAACGGGACGTCGTGGAGGATGCGATGGAAGTGGCGTTTCAGCGACCAGGAAATATATCACCAGAACAGTGTGTTGAATAGCGGAGATTTCTCAGCTTCTGTCATGATGCCCCAGCTACGTCTCGGGGGTGTAGCTCAGATTTGCCGGTGAAAGCACTTTGTGATGGACAAACGACTTCAGAATCTCACTCACCTTACGGTAGCCGGGCACGACGGGACGATTCGAGAAAACGTCGTACCGGTTGCGTTCGATCTCGTACAGAATGCCGCGGTACAATCGGGCCGCAGCTATGATAGCGAATTGCCCGTCGCGGTTGAGCATCGGAATTCCGCGAGAGGCTTCTTCAAAGTATGAATGTGCGCGCTCGACGTTGAACGCCAGCAAGTCCCTCAGATTGTCAGTCAACGCCGACCTGGCGATGTGTCCTTCCGTTACCCCGAAATGCTCCATCTCGTCCTTCGGCAAGTAGATTTTCCCCCGGAGCCGCCAATCCTCCTCCCCATCTCGGAGAATATTTGCCAGCTGCATCGCAATTCCCATCTGCTCTGCATGGTTAAACGCACGACTATCCTTGTACCCGAGGACGCGCGTCATCATCAGCCCGACGACCGAAGCCACGCGATAGGTGAAGGTTCTGAGCTCGGCGAAGGAAGGGTATCGGTCGTACTCCAGATCCATCTGGACGCCGGCAATGAGTTCCGCGGGAAGGTTGACCGGGATCCTGTTCCGCAAGGCAACATCGACAAACGCTCCCATCACGGGATGCAAGGACTCACCGGTAGTGTACGCGGTGAAGAGCTCTTCCCTCCAGCTTGCCAGTTCGCGACTCAAGAGGTCTCGTCCACGCTGCCGCGGCGCATCAACGATATTGTCAGTATATCGGCAAAACGCATAGATCGAATGCACATCCCCTTGCAGCCGCTGCGGGAGCAGCTTCGTGGCGAGGTAGAAGCTCTTGGAATACGTCCTCGTCATCAGCCGGGCAAGTTGTCTTGCCGGGACGAGATCGAGGTCTTTGTCAGCATTCGGAGTAAGCAAGTACACGGAAGTTCCTACGGCCTACAATGCTTGGAATTGGGGATCGATTCTTTGAGTGGAACCATTACGGATGCCATTGAAGAAGGAATCGAGTAACACCCGATCAGTAGTGAACACACCCCTGAAGGCAGACGTCGTTGTCAGCGAGTGCTGTTTTTCAACGCCGCGAATCATCATGCAAAGGTGCGCTGCCTCAATCTGAACGGCGATACCTATCGGGGATAGAGTTTCCTCCAGAACGTCAGCGATCTGCTTCGTTATTCGCTCCTGAACTTGAAGGCGGCGCGAGAGAGCATCGACCACCCTCGGGAGTTTGCTCAGCCCGACGATTCTGCCCGACGGCAAGTAGGCAATGTGAGCCTTTCCGAAAAAGGAGAGCAGATGATGCTCGCAGAGCGAATAGAACTCGATATTGTGCACCAGAATCATCCCATCATACTCTTCCTCAAATACGGCTGAGCGGATGATCTGCGCCGGGTCTTGATCGTACCCGCTCGTCAAAAACTGCCACGCCTTGGCTGCACGCTCGGGGGTCTTGACCAATCCCTCACGATTCAAATCCTCTCCTGCTCCAAGAAGCAGATGTTCGTAGTGGCTCTTGAGCCGCTCGATTGATCGGGGGGGCGAATACGGACGACGGCTTGTTCGCAACGTGCGCGTTTCGTGATCGAACACCTTGGGCCAGCGGTGTTATAGTTGTCATCTACCTCGCACACTCCTTCCTCTTGTTCTCTTTGCTCTCGATTGGTTCACTGCTTCTGAGGAACGCTTGAAACCTTCGCAGCATATGCAACAGCCTGCGACGGCATAGTGCGGTCAACATCGATGGCAGGCCGAATACCGAGGAGAAACGCTACTTATTACCAACGTTGGTTCCTTTTCTGAGGTTCCTTGGTTCCCTCCGCTTTCGCGTCGAACACAATCCCTGTCTTGCCATTATCATTTGCGACAATGGCGAGGATCAGCGATAGTCTCAAGATCGAGAATCGACTCCGAGACAAAGTCAGCCCGCAGACGGTCTCCGAATCTGGACCTCATCTCCGGACCACCGACCGCAAGACGGGCTCCGAGGCGATGAGCTGCCGGGAAGACCTTTTGATTGATTGCTCGAACGAACCTCCGCTCGTGTTCAGGCAGGTGCGCACTTACAGCCACAAGCTGTGGCTTGCGCCTCCTGATGGCGTTCACCAGAGAGTCGACGGGCGTGGACTGCCCGAGGTTTAGAACCGCCCATCCCTCCGCCTGCAAGTAGCTCGCGATGCAGTGTAGGACAATCTCGTGGAGCTCTCCCTCGTAGCACGCGAGCACAGCCGTTAGTCCATTCGAAGGTTTCCTGTAGACGGAAGACTGCAGGCGCACGACGGCGTCGCGAATTGTCCGACTGGCAAGATGCTCGGCGTCAACGGTCAGATTTCCGGCGGCCCACTCGTGCCCAATGTCCACGAGAGGTGGAAACACAACATCCGAGTAGAGGGAGAGCAGATCCGGTTTCGCTGCAAGCCCTGCGCGGAGGATACTCAGCGACTCAGCCAGATCACCCGCCAGCGCGGCCTCCTTCAACGGGGGCGCCAGCACATCGGTGTTTCCGGCCACCAAGTTTGCCTGCAAGTCCCGGCTTGAGAACATCTGAGCTGCCAGCTCGGGCACCTCCATTTTGTTCTCCTGGACAAAGCGGATCACCGACTGGATCGGGAACCTCCGGTGCCCCCCCTTCGTGCGGACACAACTGATGTATCCGGTATCGGACCAACGCTTGACGGTTGACTCGTTGACCGACAAGAGCTCGGCCAAGTCCCTCGAACTGTAGATGCGTTTCATATCGCTTTTTGAACGATTATGGTGATTTGCCCGTTTTGCACGATCAAAGATACGACACGGAAAGCGGTATGTCAAGTACTTATTTGAGAAACGGGATGGGAGTCTTGACGGTCAGGAAGGGCCTTGCTTGGACGACGGAAAGCGCAGAAGCAGACTGCTCTCCTGAGCGTTCAGGGCTGGATGCTCGCTTTGGCCGCCTGCAGGGTGTTCTTGAGGAGCATGGTAATCGTCATCGGCCCTACGCCGCCGGGGACCGGGGTGATGGCCTTTGCCACCACGCTGGCCGATGCGTAATGGACATCGCCGACGATTCGATAGCCGTTTTTCGCGGACGGGTCGTCGACCCGGTTGGTGCCGACATCAATGACCACCGCGCCCTCTTTCAACATCGCTCCGGTGATAATCTCCGGTTTGCCTATGGCGGCTATGAGGATATCGGCCATCTTGGTGTAGACGGTGAGGTCCCTCGCTCCCGTGTGCGCGATCGTCACGACGGCGTTCGCTCCAGACTGTTTCTGTAACAGGATGTTGACGATCGGTTTGCCGACGATGTTGCTGCGGCCGACGACGACCACGTGCTTTCCTGAAGGATCGTTGCCACTCCGGATCAGAAGTTCTTGAATGCCGGCCGGTGTGCACGGCCGCATAGTATCCACCCCGATTACCAGCTTCCCGACGTTTGTAGGATGAAAGCCGTCGACATCCTTCCGCGGATCGACGCTCTCGATCACTCTGGCCTCGTTGATCTGCTTCGGCAATGGAAGCTGTACCAACACACCATGGACGCGGGGATCACGGTTGAACTCATCCACCTTCCGCAGCAGCTCCGCTTCCAGCGTTTCGGCCGGCATCCGCTCTGTCACCGAGTAGAACCCTATTTCCTCGCACGCTTTTCCCTTCATCCTGACGTACACCTGGGAGGCAGGATTGTCACCAACGAGAACAAACGCGAGCCCAGGCGCTATCCCATATGTCGCTTTGAGTCGTTCGGTCTCTTCCTTTACTTCCCGCCTGATCTCTTCGGCGATCTTCTTACCATCAATGATCTCTGCGGACATAGTTGTGTGCGTTGGTGAAATTGAGAAATCGTGGATCGGATGCGAGAATTGAACCTCCGGGCGGATCTGGCCCGGCATCTAGCATATCGCTACAGCGGTCGACAACTATGAAAAGGCCGGGAATATCACCTGCTCGATTTTCGTAGCTTTGCCTGTCTCCAAATCCACTTGAAAATAGACTGCGCAGAAACGGACGTCGTGCTGGGCAAGCTCGAATTTGTACGGGACCTGGTGTTGGAAGCGCTTGATGGCAATTTCCTTCCTCATGCCGATTACGGAATCATAGGGCCCGGTCATTCCAACGTCGGTAATGTAAGCAGTACCCCTGGGCAAGATCCTTGCGTCTGAGGTCGGGATATGAGTGTGTGTACCGATAACAGCGCTGACGCGTCCCTCCAGATGCCAGGCCAACGCCATTTTTTCTGCAGTTGCTTCGGCATGCATGTCGACAACGATCACCTTCGTCTCGTTTGAAATTTTGCTGATCGCCCAATCGCCTGATTTGAACGGATCGTCGATCGGCTGCATGTAGGTGCGCCCCTGGAGGTTGATGACCCCGACGCGTCCCTTCTCTTTGATGTCATAGACCACGTACCCATACCCCGGATTCTCCTTCGGATAGTTCAGCGGGCGGAGGATGTTGCGTTCAGTGGCCAGGAGAGATTTCACCTGCCACCGATCCCAGATGTGATTTCCTGTCGTGATCACGTGAATTCCCATCTCAAAAAGCTCCTTGGCCTCCTGCTCCATGATGCTTTTTCCCTCGTTCACGTTTTCGCCGTTGGCAATACAGAAGTCGACCTCGTACTTCTTGACATACTGATTCAGGAGCTTTGAAGTGAGCGTGATTCCGGGGCGACCATTAATGTCGCCAATGAAGAATATGTTGAGCCGCTTCGACAACAGGTGTTCCTTCCAGACCGCATTATTCCTGGTGCAAGCTTCAATCAAATCACACTCAGGAAAACCGCCACAGCAATATAGAGCAAAAACGAGTCAAAGAAAAGTCGAAAAACGGAGAGAAACAAAAACGGACGCCCGTTCGAGACGGACGCCCGTCGTGAGAGCAGAGTTCTCCGGCACTTACTTTCGCGCGCGGATCCTCGGCTGAATCAGCCACCGGTCTACTGCTCCAAGTGCGACGAGTGACAAAAGGGTCAGGAGAATCAACTTGATTGAACCGATTGCTCGCGGCTTGGGCGATAAGCTCTCCAGCTTTGTGGCTTGCACCTTCAGGAATTCCTGGACTTTCGCGTACAGATCGTCGCAAACTTTCACCATCTCTGTGATCATCGAGGGCTGCGTCGATGCACTCGAGTTCGACGACAGGAGTGCATACCCGAGAACTGCCAAGACAATCCCCATTGCGATGACGCCACCGGCATTGTTCATGATCGTTTGGATCCATCGACGCTGTCCCTTTGGAAGAATCCGCTGCATCACGCGGTCCGTGAACTTCCTTGTCGGAGCGTGAGGCGGCTGACGGCGCGCCGCCCCGACGAGGGTTCGGTGGAACTCGACCTCGGACCGGCACCGACTGCATACTTCGAGATGTGCGATCACATGGGTTCTCTGCCCATCAAGGATCGTCCCATCAACGAACTCGAGTATCTCTCTGGTGGTCAGATGGTTCATAAAGAGTGACTCCTTGGCTAGACCTCCTTCGTGAAATCAAATGGCCGCGGATTGCCTCACTCCCAGACGCCGACCCACGGCAAGCCGGAGCATCGTACGGGCTCGAAACAGCCGAACCTTCACTGTGCCGAGGGGAAGTCCCGTGACTTCGACGATCACTTCGTAGCCCATTTCCTGGATACAGAACAGCGTCAGGATCGTCGCATACAGCGGCGGGAGTTTCTCAATCTCGTCGAAAACGATGCTCTGAAACTCGCGCGACTCATATTCGACGTCGGGTGGAGCATCTGCACTTGGGGCATCAAGACTCCGTTCGTCATCTTCTCCCAACGCAAGGTGAGGCAAGTCCCCCTTCTTACCAAGCGCTGTCATACATACATTGCATACGATTCGGTACAGCCACGTCGAGAAACTCGCTTTCCACTCGAAACGGGGCAGCGCTTGAAATGCCCGCACGAACGCATCCTGAATGGCCTCTTCGGCATCCTCCCGATTCCTGAGCATGCGCATCGCCAGCGTCATCGCCCTATCTTTATGACGGTCGATGAGCTCAGCGAGCGCCCGCTTCTCACCGGCGAGAATCTGCCGGATCATTTCCTGATCAGGCTTTGACATCACGTTCCCGTGCAAGACCTTGCACTTTCTTAGACCGCCGACGAGGACACAAGGTTTCATGCCAGACTCTCGCGGCGGTGAAACCTTTGCAGCAGAATCTGGGTCAAAGATACCAAAGGCCTTGACCAACGTCAATTCACCACCTCGAAGAAAGGAGCTCAACAAGATGGAAGGCGTCCTCATTGTATTGATTATCTTCGGCTCGACGGGTCTTGTCGTGTGGAGATGGCTCGAGATCCGCCAGAAGGTGCTCATCACAATGCTCGAGAAGGGCGTTAGCCCCTCCGAGTTCAAAAACATCGCTACGAAGCATCTCTTTAAGCCAAGCCCGCTCTCAAGCCTGAAATGGGGATTGCTGGCAATGTTTGTGGGGATCGGCTTGATCGTGGCAAACTGGCTGGATCAGAGCTACATTGTTCACGATTCGATCTATGTCTCAAGCATGCTTCTGTTTGGCGGCCTCGCCCTCATCATTTTCTACTTCATTGCGGCCAAGAAGATGAAGCAAGAATAGGAGTATCGTCTCTCTTCTGAGAAAGAGGTCGGGCAGTTGTCCGACCTCTTTTCGTTTACCGGGACTATCATAACAGCACTCCGGATGATGGGGCCGAATATTCGGCAGAGATTATTGTATCATGCTGGAGAGCCGGCACGAATGAACTCGATATTCACACAATTTCAAGGACTAACCCCATGGAATGGTCGCTTCGGTCTGCGCTCCTCTGCACAGTGTTCCTACCGGCATTACTCTTCTCACAGAAGTCCCTCACCGGCAAATGGGAAGGGGCAATCCAAATCGCCGGTCAGGAACTGACAATACTCGTCGATTTCCAGAACGATTCCACGGCGACAATCGATATCCCCCAGCAAAGCGCGAAGGGTTTGAAACTTACCAACGTGCGCTTCCAGGATCCCGTCGTGCACTTCGAGTTACCGGCGGGACCGGGCCTCGCGGTGTTCGACGGCAGAATCAAGGAAGATGTCGTCACCGGCGAATTCACCCAGGCCGGGATGAAGGGAACATTCGAACTGAAGCGCGGCGAGGCGATCAGAGTACAGTCTTTCGACGAGGCTCCAATCCAGTTCCGACCCATTCTCGGTACATGGAATGGCGCCATCAACATCATGGGTCAATCGCTGGCAATCCTGGTGCATTTCAAGAGCGTCGCGAATGAACTGAAAGCGACGATCGACATTCCTCCACAGAACGCCTACGGATTGAACTTGAAGGACGTCAGGTATGAATCCCCGAAGATCCGCTTCGAGCTTCCGGCGGGACCGGGGCTCGCCGTCTTCGATGGCGAATTGAAGGACGAATCCATAGTCGGCAGTTTCACGCAGGCAGGAATGACCGGTACGTTTTCGTTGACGCGCGGACAACCATTGGAGGAAGAGAAGGCAGTCGAGGAACCTCCCCCCTACAAGGAAGAAGAGGTTACGTTCTCCAACGACACGCTGAAATTCGCCGGGACTCTGACGATCCCATCGAAGCCGGGTCACCACCCTGCCGTCGTCATGATCACAGGAAGCGGACCACAGAATAGGGATGAAGAGCTCTTCGGGTTCAAGCCATTCAAAATTATCGCCGATCACTTCACGAGGAATGGCATTGCCGTCCTGCGGTACGACGACCGGGGTGTCGGTGGCTCCGGCGGCAGCACGATGCAGTCCACAACGAGCGATTTCGCAGACGATGTCATCGCGGCCGTGAAATACCTCCAGTCACGAACCGATATCAACCCGAAACAAATCGGGCTGTGCGGGCACAGCGAAGGAGGCCTGGTCGCTCCGCTGGCGAGTAATCGCTATGAGGACATTGCTTATATCATCCTGATGTCGGGTCCGGGAGTGGATGGCTCTCAGATCCTGTTGGCCCAGTCTGAGCTCATCCTCCGTGCCGACAGCACGAGTGAACCCGCTATCGCGGAAGCGCTTGAGCTCAACAAGAAGATCTATGCAGCAATCAGGGAGGGGAAGGACATCGGCGTATATCGTGAGGAGATTCGCGCAGCGCTACGGAAGGAACTTGACCAGATGAATCCGGAACAGCGTAAGTCCATAACAGATGCAGATCAGTACCTGAAGATGCGACTGGAGGCGCAGATGAGGCAGGTGGAGAGCCCGTGGTTCAGATTCTTCGTCAACTACAATCCTGCGCCGGCGCTCACGCAGGTGAAATGCCCTATCCTTGCTCTCTTCGGAGAGCTGGACCTTCAGGTTCCTGCTGAACTCAACAAAGAAGCCATGGAGCGAGCGCTGAAAAACGGGAGTACCAAAGACTACACTTTCAAGGTGTTCCCCAAGACGAATCATCTTTTCCTTTCAGCAACGACCGGGAGTCCACGCGAGTATGTATCGTTGAAGAAGGATTTCGTGCAGGGATTCCTCGAGACGATGAGCGACTGGATTGCGAAACGTGTTACAATTGTTCGGTAAAAGCGTCACAATTTCAGGGAGAACCTCAATGGGACATCGGATTGGCTTGCAGATCGCGGCCGTCTGGGTGCTCTGCTGCACACTTCAGTTCTCAGGGCAGGGACAGACACCGCGTGATACTGGAATAACCGTTATCCACGCCGGAAGACTCTTTGACAGCGAGCGGGGGCTTTTTGTCACCAACAGGGATATCGTGATCAAGAACAATCGCGTTGATGCGGTCGGAGAAGACCTGGCTGTACCAACAGGGGCACGCGAGATCGACCTGCGCGGCCTCTCCATTCTTCCAGGCCTGATCGACGTGCACGTGCACCTTCTGTACCTGGAGGATGTCGTCAAAGGCTCGTTTTCCGAAGGCGTCAACGCCGTCGTGAAAGAAGGCACACCGCTGCGTGCGTTGCACGGCGCAGCCCGCGCTCGAACGTTCCTCTCCGCCGGAATCACCACTGTTCGCGATCTTGGAAACTCCGGTCAATTCGGCGACATCGCCCTCCGGGACGCCATCAACGACGGGAGCCTCGATGGGCCGCGCATGCTTGTTTCGGGACCGGGCCTTAGTCCGGAAGGTGGGCAATTCCCCGGGTTGCAGCAGAAACACAAAGCGATCGCCGAGGAAGAGTATCGTATAGTCCGGGGACCCGAAGACGCGGCTCTCGCCGTACGCGAAAATGTCATCTACGGTGCGAACCTGATCAAGATCTACTCGAACAACACGCCAAACCGCGCGTACCTTTCGCTGGCCGAAATGCAGTCGATCGTGGAAGAGGCAAAGATGTTGGGGGTTAAGGTCGCAGCTCACGCAACTAACAACGCAGCCGTTTGGCGCGCGGCGCAGGCAGGCGTCAGTTCGATTGAGCATGGCTACCAAGTGGAAGACTCGACACTGTCGCTCATGAAACAGCGCGGCGTCGTCTTTGTACCAACGGATGTCGATAGTGCGACCATCTCAGCGCTCATGGAACGGGCCCCAGCTGAAGAGAAACCACCCGAAGGTTGGATACAGCAGTATCTCAATCGCAGTCGTAATCGCTTGCAGCGCGCATTGAAAGCGGGTGTCACCATTGCTGCAGGCTCGGATATGTATGTCAAAACCGGCCGCACACAGGGGGAGGCAGCGAAGCGAGTGCTCTTCGCTTACGCGGATGCCGGGATGCCTCCGCTCCAGATTCTTCAGGCAGCAACATGGAATGCGGCAGAGCTGTTAGGTGCGAAGAACAGGCTCGGTGTAATCAAAGCGGGCGCTTTCGCTGACATCATCGCCGTTGATGGGAATCCGGATTTGGACATCCACGCCATTGAGAAAGTCCGCTTTGTGATGAAAGATGGAACGATCTATGTTGGAAAGAAATGAGTGTTGAGTCTTATGTGAGCTTAGCACAGGTGAAGGCCGGACGAAGAGTCCGGCTTTCTCATTCCTGCGAGACGGCTAATTCCCATCGCATAATCCAGTTGCGGCAATCGCTGCAGAGCCCACACGCATCTCGCCGTCGGTAATTTCCTTCCTTTCTGAAGAAAAAATGTTCATATTACGTGCCCGTCGATGAGCGAAACTTGATATTCTAACAAATCCCCCAAAGAAGGAGTAGGAAAATGCATCTGACCACCGCCAGGATCATCGGCATGCTCGCCCTTTCCACTGCCATCGTCTCGGCGTGCCTCAGCGGAGAGAAGTTGCGCTACGCCATGAGCAAAGGCTCAACGTACGCATACTTGCTGACTCAAGAATCGAAAGCCGCTGGCAATATGATGGGCCAGGAATTCAAGTCCACCTCAACCGCCAAGTTCTGGCTTTCGTTGCATGTGCAGGGAATCGGGAAGGATGGGGAGTTCATCTGTGTCGGGAAGATCGATACGGCGATCATGAGTGTCGAGTCTCCCATGATGAGGGACACGGCTCTGATTCCGAGTGAGTTCTTCGGCAAGCGGGTAGGAGTAACCCTCAGCCCTACCGGAAAGACCTTGAGCGCGAGCCCGATCGACACCGTTCCGCCGGTACAAAGGTTGGCAATGCTGGGGATGTCGGGCCCTGCAGATATCTTCCGACGAATCCTTTTCGAACTCCCCGAACAGGAGGTCGCGATCGGCGACAGCTGGAAGAATACGCGACCGGATACTTCGAGACGGATGAATATTCAGATCATTGTCAAGCCAAACACACAATACAAGATAGCCGGGACAGAGAAGGTTGGAGCGTTGGAATGCTACAAGATCGATACCGAAGGCACGGCCTCGCAATACGGTACCGGGCAGGTACAAGGCATGGAGATCGTCATAGACGGAACGATCAAGTCGAAGGGTACAATCCACTTCGCTCTGAAGGAAGGTTTGCTTGTTGGAATTGATCAAACCACCAACGTCGAGGCAACGACATCCGGAACCGGCGAGCAGATGTTCACTCAGACAACGTCCAGCGAACAGAAAACGACGATAAAGCTCATCCGGTAGAAGCGACGGCTCAGATCAGCAAGACTCGTATCAGTTCACCGCTCGAGGTCAATCCATGAATACTCTTCGGCGCAACCGGTTTTTTGCGGTCCTTTTCATCGCCATTGAATTTGCCGTTGCCCCGTTCCTCGCCGCTCAGTCGAAGGAGCAGCAAAGGAACCCGGCAGGAATATCACCGGATGAATACCGGCAGCGGCGGGGACTTCTCATGTCAAAAATGGAGCCGAACTCCATCGCCGTCTTCAAGGCCAACGATCCCGACAATCGGTCGAACGACGTCAATTACCCGTACAGGCAAGAAAGCAATTTTCTCTACCTCACCGGCTGCAACGAGTCCAGGAGCTACCTCGTGCTTGTACCCGATGGGATTTCGGTCGACGATGCCACAACCGCAAAGGAAGTCTTCTTCATCCGTCCGAAACAGCGGAGCGCTTCCGGCGAAAGCATGGGGCTGGAAGGAGCTAGATCGGAGCTTGGCTTTCAAACCGTGCTGCCGAGCACCGAGCTGCAGCCTGTTGTGAAGCGAGCACTTGCAGGGAAGAAGATCCTCTACTACTCCCCCGGGATTCCAGACCTCGTCTACGATCCTCTGATGGAGAAGCGATATATCCTATCACGTGAGGTAAGGAACGAACTCCAAGCGGCATTTCCTGACCTTGAGATCAAGAGCCTGTCCGGCGTCGTCGCCGAGATGCGCAGCGTGAAGTCTCCGGCCGAGATCGAGCTCTTACAGAAAGCAATCGACGCCACGGTGATTGCGCACGTTGAAGCGATGAAGAGCTGCGAGCCGGGAATGTACGAGTACGAGCTCCAAGCAGTGATCGAATACTGCTACACGAAAAACGGGTCGGAGTTTCCAGGTTTCCCATCCATCGTAGGATCAGGTCCGAATTCCTGCATCCTCCACTACGATGCCAACCGGCGGCAGATGAAGAGTGGGGATGTTGTGGTGATGGATATCGGAGCGGAGTATCGCGGGTACTCGGCGGACGTCACGCGGACCATCCCGGCGAATGGAACCTTCTCTCCCGCTCAGCGAGCCATCTATGAGATCGTCCTCAAGGCTCAGGAAGCGGCGATCAAGGAACTCAAACCGGGCGCCTCGGGTAGCATCTCCAACCAGAGAGCAATCGAGGTCATCTCTGAGGGCTTGATGATACTGGGGATCATTAAGAAGGAGGACGAGGCTCGGCAGTTCTACCTGCACGGTATCAGTCATAACATCGGACTGGATGTACACGATCCGGGGAGGATAGGCGGCACGCTGACACCCGGCATGGTCTTCACCGTCGAACCCGGAATCTACATTCGCGAGGGGAGCCCCTGCGATGAGAAATACTGGAACATCGGCGTCCGCATCGAGGACGACGTATTAATTACGAATGAAGGTGTGCGTGTCCTCTCCTCGGGCGCGCCCAAGACCATCAAGGACATCGAAGCGCTTATGAAAAAAAAGGGTCTCGGCAACGAGAAACTGGGAGCCAAGTAGTAGGCTGGGACATTCTTCGCTGCGCACGGCCACTCGTAAGGGAGTCTTCACATGGATACTCGTCAACTACAGTTGTGCAACGACATCGTCAAGAAGCACAAGATCGAGATGATCGATCTGAAATGCATCGACCTCACCGGCTACCTTCATCATATCTCCCTCCCCGTGTTTCCCAACATCTTGAGTAAGCTTGTGACCGAGGGTATCGGCTTCGACGGCTCCAGCTACGGATTCCGTAAGGTCGAGAACAGCGATATGATCCTCGTTCCGGATCTCAGCACTGCGGTCATTGATCCCTTCCGGACCGAGGCGACGCTGAGCTTCTATGCCCACATCCTGCTCACCGATGAGAAGAGGACACCTTTCTCACAGGACGGACGGCAACTGGCAAAGAGAGCCGAGCAGGTCATGAAGAAAACGATCGGCGCGGACAAGTCTTGGTGGGGACCGGAGTTCGAGTTCTACATCTTCTCAAAGGTCCGTTTCGATACCCGCACCTCCTCATCGTTCTATGAAGTCGAGCACGCGGAGGAATTCTTCAAAAGCGCGTATCACGCTGCGAACCCGTTCGACGTGTATGACGACTTTCGCGATGAAGCTTGCAAGCTGCTGAAGCAATTTGGAATCAATGTAAAGTATCATCATCACGAAAGCGGTGAGCGCGGGCAGCAGGAGATCGAGACGTACTTCAATGACCTCCTGACGAGCGCCGACAACATCGTCACAGCGAAATATGTCCTGTTCAACTTCGCCCGCCAGAAGGATCTCTACGTCACGTTTATGCCGAAGCCGATGTATCAGCAATCAGGCAACGGTTTGCACCTGCATTTGTATTTGACGAAGAACAGAACCAATCTCTTCTACAAAAGGGGCCAGTACGCAAACCTGAGCAGATTGGCGCTGTGCTTCATCGGTGGGCTCCTTAAGCACGGCGCCGCCCTGTCTGCGTTCACCAATCCCAGCACGAACTCGTACAAGCGGCTTGTGCCGGGATTTGAGGCACCTGTCGCTCTGACCTACGGCATGGGCAATCGATCATCCGCGGTTCGGATTCCCAAGTACATCAACAACCCTGATGAGACGCGGTTCGAATACCGCCCTCCCGACGCGACGGCAAACCCCTATCTCTGCCTCACCGCCATGATGCTCGCCGGCATCGACGGCGTCTTGAACAAAATTGATCCCGTCAAGGAAGGATTCGGTCCAATAGACGGAAACGTGGAACACCTCGGAACGGACCAGGTTCGTTTCCTCCCTCGCAACCTCGAGGAGGCCCTCGATGCCCTCGCTCTCGACAGCCAGTTCCTCCGCAGGGATGGGATGTTCTCGGATGAATTGCTTGATCAGTGGGTAAAGATCAAGAAAGAAGAGATCAAATCGATCGGGACGATGCCGCACCCATTTGAGTACAAGCAGTATTTCAATCTCTGAGCATACAGCTCCATACACATGCTGGTAGAGCCGGACCTTGAGTCCGGCTTTTTTGTGTCGGTCAGGCTCCTTGAAAAGGGGCCTGATTTAGGTTACATTCGTGTCCAACGAACATAGCGCATTTCCTCAACCGTGTCGAATCCATTTCAGCTCTTCAGCTTTTCTCACTTCGTCATTATCGGGCTCATACCGGCGACTGCTGCTGCACTCGCATGGTGGTCCCGCCGAAGTGAGCGCCTCGCCCGGTACATCCGTTTCGGCCTCGGCACGATAGTGCTGATCATTGAGCTTGCGTGGTATGCATACTATGTTCACCGCGGCTGGTTCACGTTTCCGTATAGCCTCCCGCTGCACCTGTGTGACCTTGTCCTCTGGCTTACGATCTACACCTCCTTTACGCTCAAACCATGGTCATATGATCTCGTTTACTACTGGGGGCTCGCCGGCACGACGATGGCGGTCTTAACGCCGGATGTCTCAACACCGGTGTTGTCGTATCTGACGCTCAGCTTCTTTGCAGCACATGGCGGCATCGTCACCACAATCCTGTTCTTGACATGGAGCAAGCAGATGCGGCCGCGCGCGGGCTCAATGTGGCGAGCTCTCCTTGCCCTGCATCTCTATGCCGGATTCGTCGGTCTCTTCAACATCATCTTCGATACGAACTATTTCTACATTTGCCAGAAGCCCGGGGAGGCTTCGTTACTGGACTATATGGGTCCATGGCCGGTCTACTTGCTTGTCGGCGATGTTCTGGGCCTGCTGTTCTTCTGGCTCCTTTCGCTCCCATTTCGGAGATCTCCACAGACGGTCCGCGGCTAGATCACTTCATCATTCAACATTCAGTGTTCGGCGTTCAGGATTCGGAGAACTGATCGGTCACACGAGTTTACCCATTTCACCGAGAGATCTAAAAAATTAAGTTGAGATATGAAACACAGACAAGAAACACACCCCTCAATCCCCTCTGCCTCTCACACAGGCATCCCACAGAGGGGACTTTTTGCGGCGGATTGTGCGGAGGATGTCCCCTCTCGTGCGCGGATTGGCGGGGTGAGAGAGGGGAGCAGGGGTGTGTTTTAAGATGGGTAAACTCGTGGATCGGTCAGCATTGCATCCATAATCGAAATCACTTACTTTCTTCCCACTGAAGTGCGACCATCCACCGCAGACTGTTGGGAACCGTATGACCGTTGAGTCCTCTGCAACACTGGTGCGCGCCATCGGGCGCTGGAGCCTCGCAGCCCTCGTCATCAATTCGATCATCGGGAGCGGCGTCTTCGGCCTTCCTTCTGTGCTGGCCGGACTCTTAGGCACCGCAAGCCCATATGCCGTCCTCCTTGGCGCACTCGGCATCGGCATCATCATGGCATGCTTCGCTGAGGTCGGATCGCAGTTTCGCGATCCGGGAGGGCCCTACATCTACGCGCAGGCAACGTTCGGGAGATTCGCCGGTCTCGAAGTGGGGTGGTTGACGTGGCTAGTCCGCCTGACAGCATCGGCGGCCAACGCAAATCTGTTCGTCAATTACTTCGCCGAGTTCTGGCCCGCAGTCTCATCACCAGCCCCGCGCCTCGCCATGCTGACGGCCATAATCGGCTTGCTTGCATATGTCAACTATCGCGGAGTTCGCAGCGGTACGACCACGAGCAACTTCTTCACGGCAGCAAAGCTCATTCCGCTGCTGATCTTCATATGCCTGGGTCTCGTCTTCCTGGCCGGATCTTCATCACCTCAACCGTCGGAACCTGCCCAGGTTGATTGGCTTAAGTCGGTCCTTCTTCTCGTCTTTGCCTACGGAGGATTCGAGGCTGCCCTGATGCCGACGGGGGAGGTCAAGAACCCGAGGCGTGATACACCGTTCGCTCTGTTCACCGCGCTCATCACGGTCACCGTGGTGTATGTCCTGGTCCAGGTCGTGGTTGTCGGAACACTCGCCGATCCCAACAGCACAAACAGACCTCTTGCGACGGCTGCACACGTATTCATCGGCAGCGGGGGCGCTGCGTTCATTACGATCGGTGCGCTGATCTCGGTCTTTGGGTACATTTCGGCGGCAATGCTCAATGTGCCCCGACTCACCTTCGCTTTTGCTGAACGGAAGGATTTCCCGAAGGCCTTCAGCCTTATCCATCCGAAATTCAGAACGCCCCACGTCTCCATCGCCGCATTTGCACTTCTTGTCTGGGCGCTTGCCGTCATCGGCAGTTTCGAATGGAACGCATCGATCTCCGCGGCTGCCCGTCTCCTCACATATGGTACCGTCTGCGCTGCCGTGCTTAAGCTTCGCAAAGATAAGCCCGACGCGGACGCATTTCGTCTTCCGGTGGGGAGAAGTATCGCTGTTCTCGGGATATTCGTCTCGCTCTTCCCTGTTTCCACTATGGGCATGACGGAACTCATCGTGATTCTTTTGACGACGGCTATCGCGTTATCCCATTGGTTCGTGGTCCGAAAGATACGCTAGCCTCCCCAAATTTCGCAATGCATCCTGGACCGGCGTCGAGGGTAAGACGCGTGTAGTGCGGTTTTCTCTGCTCCTTGTAGCAACCACCGACATGCGACCGGCACTGGATAGTTGAAAGATTTCTCTTGCGGAACCTACGAGCTTTCGTGAAAAGGAGATAACCACCATGAAACACAAGTTGCTTCTTCAACTCTTCCCTGCTTCTCTGATACTCTTATTTACGCTTTTCCCTTCAGCCACACGTTGTCAACTGCTTCTCTCCATCTCGTTCCCGAAAGAGCGCAGCACCGTGCCGCTCGATGGGCGCGTGCTGTTGATGATTTCAGCGGATAGCACTCGCGAGCCGCGATTTCAAATTAGCGACGGACCGACCACTCAGCAGATATTTGGGATCAACGTCGACGGCCTGAGGCCAGGCGAAGGGGCCATCGTCGATAGTAAAGCCTTCGGTTTCCCCAGGAGAAGTTTGCGGGATGTTCCGCGCGGCGAGTACTGGGTACAGGCGTTGCTTCATAAGTACGAGACCTTTCGTCGCGCTGATGGGCACGTGGTCAGACTCCCAATGGACCGGGGAGAAGGCCAAAGATGGAATCGAGCGCCCGGCAACATCTACAGCGTTCCGAAGAAGATGCTCATCGATCCCGGGAGCTCGGAGACGATCAGCATCTCGCTCGATCAGGAGATCCCTCCCATCGATCCGCCCAAAGACACGAAGTATATCAAGCACGTCAAGATCAGAAGCGAAAAGCTCTCGAAATTCTGGGGACGAGATTTCTACCTCGGCGCGAACGTCCTGCTCCCCCACGGATGGGAAGAGCACCCCAACGCTCGTTTTCCGCTGATCGTGTACCAAGGACATTTCCCGTATACGTTCAGCGGTTTCAGGGAGACTCCACCCGATCCCAACCTGGAGCCCGAATACAGCGAGCGCTTCGGCGTGCAGGGGTACAACAGGATCGTGCAGGAGTACGCGTACAGGTTCTATCAAGATTGGACGGGGCCAAACTTTCCACGCTTCATCATAATGGAAATCCAACATGCCAATCCCTACTACGATGACTCGTACGCCGTCAACTCTGCGAACCTGGGGCCGTACGGTGATGCAATCATGTACGAGTTGATTCCGTTCGTCGAAAGGAAATTCCGCGGAATCGGAGAAGGCTGGGCGCGCTTCACGTACGGCGGTTCGACGGGCGGATGGGAAGCCCTTGCCGTGCAGGTGTTCTATCCCGACGAGTTCAACGGCTGCTTTGCAGCCTGTCCGGACCCGATAGATTTCCGCGCCTATACCATTGTGAACATCTACGAGCACGAAAATGCCTACTACGTCGACAGCAAGTGGAAAAAGACTCCGCGTCCCGGCAAACGCAACTATCTCGGTGAAGTCAGCTCGACACTCGAAGAGATGAATCATTACGAGCTCGTTCTCGGAACGAAGAGCCGCTCGGGGCAACAATGGGATATCTGGGAGGCGGTCTTCTCCCCTGTCGCCGAAGACGGATATCCGAAACCAATCTGGCACAAGATGACTGGTAAAATTGATCGCTCCGTTGCTATGTACTGGCGCGAGAACTATGACCTGAGCTACATCCTGAAGCGCGATTGGGCGAAACTCGGACCGAAGCTTGAAGGGAAGATCCACATCTACTGCGGCGACATGGATAACTACTATCTCAACAACGCCGTCTACCTGATCGAGGAGTTCCTCAAGAACACAAAGAATCCTTTCTACGGTGGAGAGGTCGATTATGGCGACCGGGCGGAGCACTGCTGGAACGGTGACCACGCAAATCCAATCTGGATTTCGCGCCTCCGCTATCACCAGTTCTACGCACCGAAAATCGTCGATCGAATCGTCAAGACTGCGCCACCCGGTGCTGACACCTCCAGCTGGAGGTATTGAGCCGACTGGAAACCTTCCGACGGTTCCTCCGAATCCCAACAGCACCTTCGGAAGGTTCCAAGGGAACTTCCGTTCCCACGCCGTCGTCCAAGTGAGAAACACCCAGTTGGCAATCCTTATATGAAAGGACGATCGTGAGAGCGTTGATCTTGTTGAGTGTCCTGTGTCTCTCGCTCACCCTTTGCCTGGCGCAGGAGAAGTCTGAATCAATACTTCCCGACACTCCTGAAGGGAAACTCGTCGTCACCTACCTGAAGGCATACAATTCCGGCGATGATCGGGCCGTGATGGAATTCTTTCGCAACAATGTCGCACCGGAGGCGTTGAGTCGGGCAAGCGCAGAGGAGCGTATGACGCGATATCGCCAATTGTACAACCGGCTTGGAGCGCTTGAGCTTCAAAGAGTGTTTGCGTCGCCAGACGGCTCGCTCCGGATCCTTGTGCGATCCGAGAAAGCAGGGTCCTTTGTCTTCGAGTTTGAGGTGGAGAGGACCCAACCGCACCGCATGGTTCGGCTGATGGTGGACCAGGCGGAGGATCAAAGCCTCTCCCTCTCGAGGAAGCGAAATCGCGCTGAACTCGTGCAAGCAGTCGAAGCTTTCATCGATTCACTTGTTGCGGCGGACGAGTTCTCCGGCGTGGTTCTGATTGCGAAAAACGGGAGCGCGTTCTTCCACAAGGCGTACGGCTTCGCAGACAGGGAGCGTAAGATCCTCAATCGTCCCGACACGAAGTTCAACCTCGGCTCGATCAACAAGAGCTTCACAAAAGTCGCGATCCATCAGCTTGCCGCGAAAGGAAGGCTCTCACTCGATGACCCGATCAAGAAGCATCTTCCGGACTATCCGAACCAAGATGCAGCAGAAAAGGTAAGGGTGAAACACCTGCTTGATATGACGTCCGGCATTGGTGACTTTTTCGGGGATCGCTACTTCGCGACACCAAAGGAAAAGATTAGAAGCATCAGAGATTATCTTCCTCTCTTCGCTGACAAGCCTCTCGAGTTTGCGCCCGGCACGGGACAGCGTTACTCGAACGGAGGGTACATCGTACTTGGTGCGATCGTCGAAGCAGTTACAGGAATTGACTACTACACGTTCGTGCGCGAGAACATTTTCAAGCCCGCAGGCATGAACACGACCGAATCGTACGAGAAAGACAAGCCCGCCCCGAACCGCGCCCTCGGATATACAAGGCGTGGGGGCACATCCTGGCAAACTAACTACGAGACGCTTCCGGCGAAAGGCAGCTCGGCCGGAGGTGGCTATTCAATTGCGGAAGATATGTTGAGGTACACAATAGCACTGAAAGCAGGCGTCCTGTACCATCCTGACGCTGGAGGAGGGTTGGGTGTCGCCGGCGGCGCCCCCGGGATCAACGCGTTTCTTGATTGGGATCCTAGTGCAGATGAGGCGATTGTCGTGCTGGCAAACCTTGATCCTCCGGCCGCGGAAAGAGTTGCCCGCCGAATCCGCTTGTGGCTCCCTCGATAATCGAAGACCTCCCGAAGGTTCTCCAGGATTTCATTCAGACCTTCGGAAGGTTTCTAAATCCAATCCACCTGAACGTTGGGAGGGAGTTCTACTCCCGACCTCCACCGGTCACGTTGGGAGGGAGCTATGCTCCCGACCTCCACCGCTAGACATGCCAAATGAAGTCGCGGTGGCGAAGGAAATACCTGATCTGCTCCACGCTCATCGCGGCCTTGCGCTGGACCGCCTCGCGGGAGTTGAAGGCGTTGTGGGGGGTGAGCAGAACGTTGGGGTGAGCAAGCAGATCGGTGATGATGCGTGTGGCGGGGGTTGATGTTGTTACCTCACTTCGCAGGCCCGTTGCGAGGTTCCCTTCATCCTCAAAGACATCCAGCCCGACTCCGTCGAGACGGCCCTCTCGTAACAGCCGTGTGAGGCCCTCCATCGACGCATGCTCGCCGCGGGCGATGTTCACGAAGATGCAACCCTTCTTTGCGGTCTTCAGCAATTCGTAGCTGAAGTACCCCCGGTTCTCGTCCGTCAGATTCATTGCACAGACGATGACATCCGCCCACGCGATTCCTTCCTGCTTCGAAACATAGGCGACGTCGGACTTGTTCGGCACGATATCGACGCCCTTCACCTCGAAACCCAACCCGCGGGCGATCCTCACAGTTTCTCCCCCAATCCTCCCGACACCGACAACCAGCAGATTCTTTCCGAGGCATTCCGAGCCCGTCAGTCCGTCCCGGTTAAAAGTCGGAAACTGCCTGATCTGCCGGGGAAGCTTCCTCAACAAGGAAATCGCAAGCAGAATCGCGTGTTCGGCTACAGCCCGCGTCGAATACTCTTCCAGGTATCCCAGCGGCAACACACTCTGGGTTTGCTTCCGATAGGCAATTAGGTGGTCATATCCTGTGCTGCGGCTGAGGATGCCGTCGAGCTTATCAGCCCATTCAATAGGGATCTTTGACTGCGTTCTGATGCTGATCAGTGGGGCTGGGGGCTGATTGTGTCCCATTTCCTGGATGGTCTTGCCCGTCAGGTCGTACGCCAATTCATCGCGCAGGATCGACCGCAAAGTTTCTGCTTCTTCTTCGAAGGCTTCGTAAAAGTAGATATTCATCATCACTCTGATGCAATCCTAGATCCAGAGGTCCGGCGGCATCATTTTGTAGTATTCGTTAGCTCACGTGTCTCAGGCCTAGGAGCTACACCGCCAGTATTCTTCTTGGCCTCCCACGGGACCGCTTGCCCGGTATTGACGATGCACCGGCTATTTTCGATTTCAACCTGAAGTAGAAGCTTAGCATCTTTTCTAGATAGCCATCTGCTGCGTTGCTTCGGTCATTGTAAGCGACCGTCTCTTTCCCTATCATAAGTGTGATATATTCCAGAAAGGCTTCATCTGAACCGCTCTTTTCCTGCTTGTAGTCAGGATTGGTCTTGTTCACCTGCACAGTTCCCCCTATGAATCGACTATGTTTATGCGCTCCCTCCTCGAATGCCGTTTCCGAATAGTTGAATCGCTGTCCCTCCCTGCCCTCCACGGCTGGAGTCTTCTGGATACGAGTAGGCCCAGCATCTCCCACCATGATGTATGCCTTGGACTCAGCTTTGACCCTATCGGCCTTCGCGAGCACTTCAGCGGGGGTGCTCCGCTTTTCCACACCCTTGAAATATACTCGAGATGATACTACGCCATCTCTTGCATCAGCTTCCATAAGGGTCAGTTCCGAGTTCTCCAGCCTAATAGTCGGACTGCTGGCTGAGATTCTTACTAGGGTACCATCAGGCACTCTTTTCGGTACCTCTGCTTTCAGCAACAAATGTGCTCTCTCTCCAACACTTGCTCGAACTGATTGTGGAACGAAATCGAAGCCGTTTGGTGGTCTGCGAGGCTCTGGCGGCTTTCTCCCCAGACCTTGAAGCATTTCCAAGTCTTTGAATTCATCCATGTTCAGGATATCTGAGGCCATCTCGATCGCTTTCCTTTGAATTTCCGTTAGCTTCCTTTCCATCTCAGCTTGTTTGAGTGCTTCAACTTCTTCCTCTATGAACGGTCTGATGTTGTAGAGTTCATCGAGAAGGGCCATCCAGTCCTCATTCTCCTCGAAGCCCGTCCGCGCCGGTAAGGGTTTCAGGAAATTTGCCTCTATATGTCCTTTCACGTTCCCGCTTGCATAGATGCTTTCTTCTAATCCGTATGCCTTCAACTGACTTACATCTTCAACTACAGCCACCCCTGTGTGCCGAAGGGCGAGCTTCCCTTTACCCGACGGGTCAAAATACAATTCAAGGCGAAATTTCTTTTGAAAGTCTCGCGCGAGACGCATATCCTTAAACTTCAATCCGATTGGGGGAAGTTCTATCCTCAGAGGTTGAACTGTGGAGGAACTCCCGCGGCAGATGACTGTGATAACAAGCGTGCCAAGTCTCAAATAATGATCGAACTTCTCGGCAAAGACCTTTTGAAGGTTCTCTGCTGAAAGCGAGCCCCGCCGTTTCGTTGGGTCGAAAAGGAGCTGAGTGATGATTACTTTGAGGCCAGCGTGAGGTAACTCATCTCGCTTTGGCACCGATTCGAATTCTGCGGTGCTGGAACCCGACCGTAGCGTCACCTTCAGGGTTTGGGAATCCGAAGCCTTCTTCGATAGAAAAATGCATTTCTTCCCGATTTGAAGGAAGCTAAAATTCCCAATCCCGAGCTGCCCGATTTGATCGACATCCAAACTCGGTTTTACTGAGTCGGCTACCTTCTTCAGAGCATTTTCGAACTCATATCGATCCATGCCATAGGGATACTCGATAGTTATCTTATCCTTCTCTAGGGTGTAGAGAACATTGCAGACAGGAATTCCCTTCCCCGCCTTTTGCGCTTTGAGGTGCTCATCCAAAGCGTTGCTGACATGTTCCTTGATCGCATCAGCTGGATTTCTGTAAAGGCTACCAAGGAGCTGAAGCGCATTTGCTATATTAAGCTGTATTGCAACTCGGCGCGTCATGATTGTTCTCCCTTCTTCTTGAAATAGTTAAACCTATTTGTGGTCAGCGTCAACCATCGTCTGAACGAATCTTCTTCGCCTAGCATGACCAGAAGACTGGAGAGATACCCGACATCAAAAGCATCGAGCATCTTCCTGAAAATCTCCCGGGCCTCTCTCGGTCCGTCTCTGAAAAGCCTTAACTCCTCCTCCAATATCAAGAGCAACGTTTTGATTCGGAGAACCTTTTCCTCAATTTTCTTTGCCTCTAGTTGTTTCTCTGGAAAAGGAATCGAAAGAATCTCTGCGACTCTTTCAACAACAAGACGAGGAGGGGTTGACCTTCCCTCAAGGCAATCCCGCATTGACCTAGTATCCCAGCCAACTTCGCTTGTGAAAGCATCCACGTTTCCATAGCGATGCTGCGTGGTCCACCATTCTCTCACTTCTTGCCACACTTTTCTCGGCGCGTTTTCCTGGCTCTCCCAGGAGCTTAGGATTCTGTTGAGCTTTTGCAGGTTTTCGGGCGATGGAATCCTCCTTCTCGTACTCGAAAGCCACTTCTCTACGGTCTTCAGAGGGGTCCCAATTCGGCGAGCTATCTCTCTCTTCGATAGGCCTCTTTCTTTGGCAAATGCTTCTAACCTTGCGATGGTGGTCTGTGAGTCGTTAGGTTGATTCATTTCCGAGTTCCTATCTTGTCCAATGAGTTCTTCCTCGGCCGTTAGCTACTAGCCTCGGCCTTATTTTATCCAGCATATCTTTAATTCATTTTCAATTTGCCTGAATTCCTTGTCTCCAGTTGCAAGCTGACACTTCTTCTTGAGTGCCAACGCAGCGGCGAAACAGTCCCCGTAGGACATCTTGTTAGAGGCTTTCAAACGAGCCGCCTGCAACGTCAACTCCTTGTTAGCCTCCACAATCTGCATCGGGAGTGCTCTCATCGCATCCTCAGCCAGCGTCGCGGTCTTCTCGCCTCCAGCCCTGAGTGCATGGTAGATGACCTCTCCCCAATTCACTACGCATATAAATACTTCACGATCCTTCGTAATACATTCCTCGAAGATCTTCGCCACTTCGTCATATCCTTCGTCGCGCTCTAAATAAGCGATGAGTGCGTAACTATCCAGAACCGTTGCCTTCATAGTTCGCGCTCCCTCTTCTTGTCCTCCATCAGGAACTTCAGCACCTTGCCCTCTGTCCCAAGCACACCAGCCAAGCTTTCGAAGTAGCTCTTATCTAGGGGTTGGATAAAGAGTTTACCGTTCTGCTCGATGAACGCGATCTTCGTTCCTTTCTTGATGCCGAACTTTCTCCTGATTTTCGCGGGCACCACGATCTGCCCCTTCGTTGTCACAACTGATGTCTCCATGGTAAGCCTCCTTTCACTATTATAATACGAAGAAGTCAGATGCAAGTCAAGAGAAAAAAGGTATTACCTTACCTGAGGTTGGCTTACGGTTCGCAAGGCAATTAGTTAGGAGCACTCTTGAATGACGGACGTTTGGTACGGATAGGTCTCGAACGGCAATATTTAATCCGGTGTGTGATAACCACACACCCCTGCATCCCCTCTCTCCTGCGCAGAAAGCCATCGCTACAGAGGGGACCTATTACACTATGAACTCGTGGGACCGTAGGATCAACGCTCTACACGTCCCCTCTCGAGTGTTGGGCAGCGGGCCGAGAGAGGGGATCAGAGGGGTGTGTCAACCGACCAATGATCCAACATTCCTGCCCCTTGCGCAGCGGCACTTCGGTAAGAGCGATTTCAGCAACAGGAGAGATCATCTGCACAGCCGGGATAGAGGAACGCTGGATAGGATTCGCACACGAGGTTGCAGCGTCTTGCCGGCGGTGTTAAAGGCTGAAACACACCACCCGCGTCTCCGTCATCTCTTGAATCATGCTCCAGATCCCCTGGCGGCCGACGCCGCTCAGCTTCGTCCCACCGAACGGCATCACATCGAGGCGGTAGTCGGTCGAATCATTGACGATAACTGCGCCATACTGCAGACCAGAAACGGCTTTGAACGCGTTATCGAGTCGCTCTGTGAAGATCGCGGCGTGGAGACCGTAGTCCACCCGATTCGCGCGCTTGATGGCCTCGTCCAGGGAGGCAACGCGGTAGAGGGACACAACCGGGCCGTAGACTTCCTCGCAGTCGATCCGCACACCGCCGGGCACGTCTTCAAGCACAGCGGGCCACAGAACCGCACCCTCACGCCGGCCACCCGTCAGTATGCGCGCTCCCTTCTCCACCGCCTCCTTGACCCACGATTCAACCCTCCGGGCTTCCTTCTCCGTGAGCATGGCACACACATCGACATCCTCGGACATCGAATGACCAGCCTTCAGCCCGGCGACGTGTTTCACAAACCGGTCTCTGAATCCATCATACACTCGCTCGTGCACCAAGATACGCTGCACACCGAGGCAGTTCTCCCCCGCTTGTGCAAACGCGCCGGCTGCGATTGCCGGCACTGCCCGATCCAGATCCGCATCGTCCATAACGATCACGGGCGAGTTGGAGCCCAGCTCCATGATCACTTTCTTGATTCCCACCCACCGGCTGATCTGCAAGCCGACGTCAACGCCGCCGGTGAACGTCACCACGCGGACGCGCGGGTCACTGACCATGGCTTCACCGAGCTCACTTCCGCGACCGGTGACCACGCTCAGTCGCCCTTTCGGCAGTCCGGCATCCATCAGGTCATGGGCAAGCATCAAGACCGAGAGTGGCGTGAGAGCGCTTGGTTTGAGAACGATGGAATTGCCTGCTGCAATTGCGGGACCAATGTTGTGTGCAGCGAGTGCGAGCGGATCGTTAAATGGTATGATCGCCGACACAATGCCAACGGGAAATCGGAAATAGTACCCCACACGATTTTCCGATCCGACCCGGCTCTCGAACGGAAGCGTCTCGCCTGTCAGCCGGCGCCCTGCCTCTGCTGAAAGTCGCAAAATGTTAGCCGCGCGAGGTGGCTCCCGACGCGCTTCGCGGATCGTCTTGCTCCCCTCGTGGGCGATCGTGTGCGCGTACTCCTCTTGTCGATGATCAACCAGCGAAGCGGCCTTCACCAACACATCATAGCGAGCGTGGAGCGGAAAGTCTCGTTCGAGAGCCTGCACAGCCCCGTCGATTGCTGCTTTCACATCCTCAACACCCGCAGCCGGGACCTCTCCGACCAGCGTGTTGTCGAACGGGTTGCGGACTGCTATTCTTTCCGGCCGCTCCTTCCACTCACCGCCAATGAGCATTTTCATAAACTTGTCGTTCGTCATAGGTGTTGTGTGCGTTACGTCGCTTCTGTGTACGTTCGTCGCGAAAGCGCAATCAAAGTATCGCAAAGGGCGTCTCACCGACGCCCCTTGCGTAGCAATCCCAACTATTCACGAATCGCCATTCGCTAGAACCTATCTCAATAACACCTTGTCATGCCCGCGGATTCTGCGTTTCTTGCATCCCGCCGGTTAGTGGCGGATAAGCGGGCATCCAGATAGGGCTTTGTTCTGGATTCCGTCTTAAAATCCGACGGAATGACTTTCCTTTTTTGAGATAACTTCTAATCACCAATCACTTCGCTTTTCACTCTTCACTTCCTTCTTCCACCCCTCTTCTTCCTCCCACCCTTTGCCGCTCTCTTCTTTTTCTTCGCAACCTTCTTCGGCTTCCGTTTTGGCTTCTCCACAGGCACGCTCTGCGGTCCCTTCACAAGTCCGACCAGGCAGCCAGTCGGATCCGTAAAGAGGGCAAAGGTAACCATATCGGGAACTTCCGTCACCGGCTTGACTACCGTTGCGCCCAGACTGACCGCTTTGTCCAAGTATGCCTGGGGGTCCTCCACCTGTATATAGAACGTCGCGAACGGAGATTGATCCCCTTCGACCTGGCCGATGCCACCATTGATCCCCATTTTCAATTTGGTGTCAATCATCCCGTAGTTCATGGACGGGATGTCTTGGATGTTCCAGTCGAAGAGATTTGTGTAGAAATCCTTCGCACGCTGCAGGTCCTTAACATTGACCTCAAAATGAACCACCGCCGCTCCCATGTAGACCTCCGAAAATGAGGTGAGCTGATTATGTGGGCTAGATTGGGATGATTCAATACTAATTGATGGTCTTTGTTTTTGCAAGAAGCATCACGCAGAGATTTCACGTTCACAGACGTGCCGCACTTAAGAAAAGAGAAATCGACTATTTACCATTTCAGGAAATCGTTGTATTTTCAATCGGTTTCCTTTCATCACTTCCACCTCCTCTTCCAACGGACCCCATGAGTTCTACGCAGCACGTCCGGATCAACGACATTCTGTTGGGGCCGTGGGAACGCCGAGCTCTGCAATGGCTAGCCGCACGGATGCCCCCGTGGGTGACGCCCGACGTCCTCACATCCCTGGGGGTACTTTCCGCCGTCCTCATCGCGGTAAGCTACTGGCTCACGAACTTAAGTCCACTCTTCCTCTGGCTCGCCAGCCTGGGCGTTGTGTTTCATTGGTTTGCCGATAGCCTCGACGGCACTCTCGCAAGGTTCAGGCACATCGAGCGACCGAAATATGGTTATTTCGTCGACCATGTGACCGACGCCCTCAGTGAGGCGCTCATCGGCATTGGCGTCGGCCTGACCCCTTACGTCCGTTTCGATTATGCAATGATTGCTCTCATCAGCTATCTGTTGATGTCCGTGCTGGTCTTCGTCAAAATGCACGTCACCGGAGTGTTTCAGATTTCCTTTTCAAAATTCGGTCCGACCGAAGTTCGGGTATTCATCATCCTCTGCAACACCATCATCTTTTTCGTCGGTAATCCAATGGTTGAGACCCCACTGGGGACATCGACGATTTATGACGCGATCGCTCTGCTCTTCGCGGCAGTACTCTTTGGCTTGTTCATCGTCATGCTCCTGCTCGAAGGCTCGAAGCTGAAGAAGCAGGAACGCACGCCGAAATCAGAATGAACACGCAAGGCATCATCTCACCAATACTCTTTGGGAAATTTGTTTCGACGAATCTGATAGGTACCGTCGTCGATACGCTCGCCTTGTGGGTCCTGGTGACATTCGCGTTCGATACGTACCTGGAAAGATACGTTCTCGCGCCGACCATATCGTTCCAGATCGCGGTGCTGAACAACTACTCGTTATCCTACTTCTGGACGTGGAAAGGACGGGTGAAGAAAACCGTTCGCGACTACTTCCAAAAGCTTTTCTTCTACACTATCAATTGCGTTCTTGTCTTCCTTCTTAAGCTCGCACTTCTTGTCGCCATCTCAGCGCTCCTCGATCTTCACGTCGTCTTCTGCAACCTGCTTGCCCTGACGATCACCGGACTTGTCAATTTCGCCTTGCAGGACAGACTGATCTTTCGGCAACAAAAAAAGGCCGGATAGCAAATCCGACCTTTCCCAAAGAAGACGAAGAATCTCCGCGCTGCTGCCAGCCCAGATCAAGAACTACTTTTTCGTTATCGATCCAATCATCGCATCGAATTCTGCCGCTGCAGCGCCGACGGTCTTTTCCGGGCCGGTGAACTTGAAGAACACAAGACCCTCCGGCGCCTCAACGATTGCTCCCAGCAGGCGATAGTTCGATTTCTTCCCCTGCGATTCCATCATAGGGCCTGCCGGAGCCAGGTAGGTCCCGCCGATTTCTACACGCATGACGTTCATCCCGCTGACCTGCATCGTGGTCTTGACGGCCTGCCCCGCGTCCTCGAATTGGGATCCCCAACGCTCGATGTTCGAATTCACATCGCCACCCTGGCCTGCGCCAAAGAAGAAAACTGCACACTCACCTCCCTCAGAATCCCCCTCGGCCTGCGGAACAGCGTATGTCGCAACGCGCATTGATCGCGCATCGCTCTTTGTCCACCGACTCGGGTACGACCATTCGATTCCGGCAACGGTGGTCTCGGTGGCCTCTTTCGTCAAACTCACATTCTGGGATCCCTCTGAGCCCCTCTTGCCGCAACCCGGGACGGCGAACAATCCTGACATTAGCACCGCAAGCAACGGAATAAGAAACCTTCTCATCTAATGCTTTCCTTTCTTTTGTCTGGTTGGTTTGTCTCTCACATTTCTCATACGATAACCTGGTTGTACTGCTTCATACCGCTCTCGGAGTTCGATCGCCCACTCGGGATCACACTTTCAGACAATATTCCCTGATCGCAGCGAGATTCATTCACGCTCCTACCATTCTGGTCGTTCAAACGTCATGTGACGACTGCCTTGCCGATAACCGAAACCGCGTTTACTCCAGCGTTTGTCAGTATCCCGACTTCAGAAAGATAACTCACCATGCGCATCCCCTTCTTCGCCCAGAGAGCTGCAAGCTCCAGGTCATTCATCTGCACAGCCGGGAATACGTTGTGGCGCTGACAAGCTTGCATGACTGATTCAATCGCCGCGACAAGGAGTGGATCGGTCATCTTCCCGCCAATGCCTAATGACACCGAAAGATCAGTGGGCCCGGCGAATGCTATATCGACTCCGGGTATCGAGACAATCGCGTCGAGGTTGTCCAGCGCCTGACGCGTTTCGATTTGAACCACAAGGAGAGATTCCTCGTCGGCGGTCTTCATCACGTCAAGAAGCGGACCCGATTTCAAGTCGGTGTGCCCCCGGCCTACAACGCTGCCCCGCCTGCCGGTCGGCGGATACTTCATCATCTGAAGGATATCCCGGACCTGCTGCGGATCGGTGATGCGCGGTGCCATTATCCCTTGCGCCCCGCCGTCAAGAGGCTGGACGATGTGTGCGTACGACCATTCCGGTATGCGGACGATCGGTGTAATCCCCAGCTTCTTCGCAAACCGGCTCAGGTCTGCGATCGTCTCAATGTTGAAGGTGCCATGCTCGTTGTCGATGATCACGAAATCGAGGCCGGCGTTGGCCAGCATTTGCATCACCGACGGCTGCCGAATCTCGACCAGCATCGTGCCGACTGCGGTCTTGCCATCGCGCAGCGTGCGTTTCAGCCGATTAGGAGCAATGATATCGAGCGACATGGGATCTCCATTTCCGTGGTTCTAGGAATGAAGAAGCCGGACTCTTCATCCGGCCTCTCTGAAAGATGGGTCGAGAACGCTACGTCTCCGGATGGAATCGGTCGACCTCCTCCAGCACGGTGCTCACAATTTCTTCCTCTTTGACGCGCTTGATAACCTCCCCTTTCCGATAGAGGATCGCGACGCCCTTCCCCGCTGCGATGCCGATGTCTGCCTCGCTCGCTTCACCCGGTCCGTTAACGACACATCCCAGAACGGCAACTTTCACGGGCTTCTTCACACCGGCGAGCTTCTCTTCCAGCTGTCCCATGATGCTGAAGAGGTCAACTTCCAAACGGCCGCAGGTGGGACAGGCGATCAGCTCGACGTTCCGTGTCGCCAGGCTGAGGGAGCGGAGGATTTCTTTTCCAACTTCAACTTCCTTGACCGGATCGTCGGTGAGAGATACACGGATCGTATCGCCGATCCCTTCAGCCAGCAGGGTCCCAATGCCGACGGCAGATTTGATTGTGCCGACCCGTGTCGTTCCCGCCTCCGTCACGCCCAGGTGAAGCGGAATATCGGTCCGTTGGGCAACCAGCCGGTACGCTTCGATCATGAGCTTGACGTCCGTCGACTTGACCGAGATAACCACGTCCTTGAACCCGAACTCGTCGCAGATCTCCACGTGGCGCATCGCGCTCTCGTACAGGGCTTCAGGCGTAGGGTACCCATGTTTTTCGAGGATATCTTCTTCCAGCGAGCCGGAATTCACACCTATCCGGATTGGTATCCGTTTGTCCTTGCAGGCAGTCAGGACTTGACGGATCCTGTCTTTTGATCCGATGTTCCCGGGGTTGATGCGAACCTTGGCTACACCCGCCTCAACCGCCTTCAGCGCAAAGATGTGATTGAAGTGGATATCGGCTACGATGGGAACGGTCGATTGCCGCACGATTTCTTTCATGGCCTCAGCCGCTTCCTTGTCGTTGACCGTGACCCGCACGATATCGACACCCGCTTCCGCTGCAGCAGCGATCTGGGCAACCGTTCCGGCGATGTCGTCTGTCTTGGTTTTGGTCATCGTTTGCACCGAGATCGGAGCATCGCCGCCGATCTTCACGCCACCCACGATCACCTGCCGGGTTTTCCGCCGACCGCCGACCTTGTACGTCTGGTGTGGGGGTGACGCCTGACTGAGAGAGATGTCCGGTACCGTGCTCGCCATGGATTCCTCTTGATTCCCTAATTCAATTTCTTGCTCGCCTCGAAGAGGATCTTCTTCTCTTCTTCCGTCAGACTCTGGTATCCGCCGCGGCTGATCTTGTCGAGGATCTCATCGATCTTCGCCTGCGTTTCGTCCTTTTCCATCTTCGGGCCTTCGGTGATGTCGTGAACCTTTGCGTCGACAATTTCTTCAAACTCTTCCGTCTGGCGCTTGGTCGTTTTCAAGTTGATCCACCAGCCGATCCGATCGATGGTGTGCTGGAACGGGACCCTCCGGCCCAAATAGAGGAGAAACACGTAGCCTGCCAGAGCTCCGCCGAGATGCGCAAGGTTCGCCACTGCACTTTGTCCGCCGACGGAGAGAACGCCGAGGATGATCAGGCCGGCGACGAAGTACTTGGCTTTGATCGGAAGGAGGAAATAGAGGAAGATGTATCGATCGGGGAACATTACGCCGAAGGCAACCAACACGCCGTAGACCGCGCCGGATGCTCCCACTGTCGGAACGGGCCCGCCAAAACGGCTGATAATGGATGAAGGCTCCAGAACCGGCGCGAGGAAAAGCTGGGAGAGTCCCGCAACGACACCACAGGTCAGATAGAAGACGAGGAATCTGCGGGAACCCATGACATGCTCAACTTCCATCCCAAACATCCAGAGCCCGAAGAACATGTTAAAGAGGATGTGCCAGAAGTCAGCATGCATGAACTGGTATGTGATCAGCTGCCATGGATAGAAACCGTACCCGAGCGGCATCAGGCCGAGGTAGTAGTTGAAAACGTATCCCAGGGGTACTCCGCCGAATGTGAACAGGTTCCCACCAAGATTGAGGAGCACGAAGACCGCACCGTTGATAATCATCAGCCACTTGATGACCGGAGGAAAGAACTGGAATCCACCGAACGTTGACGGTCGATAGTAATTGCGCTGGTTGTCGTAAATCGCCATTCCCGAAAACGCAGAATTGAAAGAAAAAAAGAAGCTTTCGGCTTTCAGCGACTCGCCTTCAGCCGAAAGCTCGTTCCTGTGAATCTTGCCCTATGCCTTGTCGTTGAGCGCTGCCACGCCGGGCAACACCTTCCCTTCCAGAAACTCGAAGCGATGCACCGCCGCCCGTCGAGACATGCGAAACGGCTTTCTCGAGTCCGGCCTGAGCAATCGCCGAAGCGGAGTCGCCGCCGCCGACAATCGTAACCGCTCCAGCCTTCGTGGCATCAGCGAGAGCCTGAGCGATCGCTGTCGTGCCCTTGGCGAAGTTCGACATTTCGAAGACGCCCATCGGGCCGTTCCAGACCACGGTCTTCGCCATCTTGATCTGGTCGGTGAACGTCTTGATAGTCTCCGGTCCGATATCCACACCTGCCCAGTCGGCCGGCATCGAATTCACCGCAACCACTTTTGTGGCTGCCGCATTATCGAACTTTTCTGCCACGAGGGTGTCAGCGGGTAGGAGAAGTCTGACGTTCTTGGCCTTTGCCTCGGCGAGGAGCTGCTTAGCGAGCTCGATTCTGTCTTCTTCTAACAACGATTTGCCGATTTCCATTCCCTGGGCCTTGTAAAACGTGTACATCATGCCACCGCCGATCAGCAGCGCATCCACTTTGCCCATAAGGTTCTGGATGACATCGATCTTGCCGGAGATCTTTGCCCCGCCCAGAACGGCAACATACGGCTTTGCAGGATTCTCGATGGCCTTGCCGAGGTACTCGATCTCCTTCTCCATCAGGAAACCTGCCACAGCGGGCAGGAAGTGCGCGAGGGTTTCAGTCGATGCATGTGGACGGTGTGCAGTTCCGAACGCGTCGTTAACGTAGACGTCACCGTATGATGCAAGTTCCTTCGCCATCCGCTCTCGGTCAGCTGCTTCCTTGGAGGTTTCTTCCTTGTGGAAGCGCGTGTTCTCCAGCATCAGGACCTCCCCCTCTTTGAGGCCATCAACGACTGCCCTAGTCTCAGGACCGATCGCGCCCGGAGCAAGTTTCACCGGCCTGTTGAGCAACTTGGAGAGGTGCTCAACGACCGGCTTCATCTTGTGCTTCCCTTCGATGTATTTCACCTCATCGAACGGCTTGCCATCCTTCTCGGCCTTCTCCTTGGCCTTTTGCATATCCTTTTTGGGGTCGCCGAGATGCGACATTAGGATGAGATATTTGGCTTTCTGATCAATGATGTAGTTGATCGTCGGAAGGGCCGCGCGGATTCGGATGTCGTCCTGGATGACGGCGTTCTTGAGCGGGACGTTGAAGTCCACCCGCATCACCACACGCTTGCCACGGAGCTCGATATCGCGTACAGTCTTCTTATTCATCGTAGGCCTCGCCTGCAATGTTTAGCGAAAAGTGCCTTACAGCTTGGAAGCCATCAGGTTGGCGAGATCAGCTGTGCGCACCGAATAACCCCACTCGTTGTCGTACCACGCAACGACCTTCACGAAGTCGTTCTTTTCTTTGCCCAGAACCGTCGTGAAGGGCAGATCCACCGACGAGCTTGCAGGATCACCCTTGAAGTCGATGCTCACCAGGGGTTCTTCGACAGCCACCAGCACACCTTTCATCGGCCCGGCAGCCGCGTCTCGGAAGGCCTGTCGCAGCTCGTCTGACGTGCACGCCACTTCCACCTGAGCGGTGAAATCCACAACGGATACTGTCGAGGTGGGGACACGCAGTGCATAGCCATCAAACTTGCCCTTCAGTTCCGGAATGACAAGCGCCAGAGCCTTGGCCGCGCCGGTCGTGGTCGGGATGATGCTCATAGCCGCTGCGCGCGCACGACGGAGGTCGCTGTGCGGCAAGTCGAGAATTCGCTGGTCGTTTGTGTAAGCGTGAATCGTCGTCATCAGGCCGCGAACGATTCTGAATTTATCGTGCACGACCTTGGCCGCAGGGGCCAGGCAGTTAGTTGTGCAGGATGCGTTCGAAACCACGTGGTGATTCGCCGGATCATACTTCTTGTCATTCACACCCACAACGATGGTGAGATCTTCGCCTTCTGCCGGGGCCGAAATTATGACCTTCTTGGCGCCCCCCTTGGTGATATGGTTCTCCGCACCCTTGACGGTTTTTCCCTTCTTGTTCACCCCGTCCTTCTTGATGGTAAACAGGCCTGTGCTCTCGACGACAATGTCGACTCCCAGGTCCTTCCAGGGAAGTTTGTCGAGTTCGGTCTCCTTGAAAACCTTGACCGGCTTTCCATCAACGATGAGGGTGCCTTCACCCACCTCCACCTTGCCGTTGAACCGCCCATAGTTCGAGTCGTACTTGAACAAATGAGCCATTGTTTTGAGGTCGCCGATGTCGTTGACGGCGACAACCTCGAGGGTATTCGGGTAGTAATCGCGGATCGCCTTGAGCACCTGACGCCCGATGCGCCCAAAGCCGTTTATTCCGACCTTGACTGCCATGGTTGACCTCCGGGAATAGGGGTGTACCGATCGTTCGAGTGAAAAAATGGGCCTTGAAAGGCCCAAAAAAGTACCCACAAATCGAGTTAAAGTCAAGGAAAGCGTATCTGCACGGCTTTCTTCACTCTGCCAGAGCGGAAGAGGCCGCAATGACGCGCTCAGCACCGGCAGCGCGAAGCTGGTGAGCACATGCGACGATCGTCGATCCAGTGGTAATGACGTCGTCGATCAGAATGCAGCTTTTCCCCCGGACTACCGGCATGCCATCAGGAACAATCTCAAATGCGTCCTTCACGTTCTTCGCGCGTTCATCCAGCGACAGCGTTGTCTGAGTCTGCGTGAACCTGGTACGGCGGACGAGATCGGCGCAGACCGGAATGCCCGTAATCGCACTCGCACCGCATGCGATCAGTTCGGCCTGGTTGAATCCTCGTTCACGCAGTTTCCGCCTGTGCAATGGGATGGGAATGAGACAATCGGCACGAACGCGCCAGGAATTCATCGCTTCCCCCACCTTTTTCCCGAGTTCAAGGCCGATCGACTGGAAACCCGTGTATTTCAAGGCGTGGGCAATATGCTGAAACGTTCCTTCTTTCTCGAACACGAACGCAGCCACAAGGTCATCGATCATTCTGCTCGCCAGGAGCTTGGCTCGCGTGTCCAGGTACAGCCCAAGCCCCGGATGAACGAGTTTGATGGAAGCCCAGCAGCTGCTGCAGACATGCCGCTCGCCGTCTGAGAGAAGGATTCCGCAGGAGAGGCAGGTCGGAGGGTAGAAGAAATCAAGGAGAGGAGTGAAGAACCGGCTGGAGACATTCGTTAGTGTGCGTAGCATCGGGGGATCTCCGATTTCTGAATGACAATTGATGTTCCCCCAATTAACTGACCAAGACAGGACAACTGTAAATACATCTTCCCAATAGTACAAGTACACTACAACCTACTTCTGCCGTTTCTCAAGCCGCTCGATCTCGTCCCGCAGCTCAGCGGCGCGCTCAAATTCCAGGTCTTTCGCGGCCCGCTTCATCTCTTCTTTGAGCTCCTCAAGAAGGTCTTTCCGCTGTTCGGGGCTGAGGTACTTCACTACGGTCTCGGAGACGTGAGCGACCTTGGCCTGCTCTTTCCTTGATGCCCGTTGAGCCGCAACGTCAGCGATGGCGGTCGCGGCGAGCACTTCCTCCACCGACTTGTAGATCGTGACGGGCCTGATACCGTGCGTCTCATTGTATTTCAGCTGCTTGCGGCGGCGGCGCCTGGTCTCATCAATCATGCGCTTCATTGACCCGGTCACCGTATCGGCATAGAGGATGACCATGCCGTTGATATTCCGAGCCGTCCTTCCGGCTGTCTGGATCAGCGAGCGATCCGAACGGAGGAAGCCTTCCTTGTCGGCGTCGATGATCGCGACAAGCGAAACCTCCGGCAAGTCGAGCCCTTCGCGGAGAAGGTTGACGCCGATCAGCACGTCGAAATCTCCGAGCCTCAGGTCACGCAGAATCTCCACACGCTCGAGCGCGTCTACCTCTGAATGGATATAACGAACTTTGATGCCAATGTCCAGGAGATACTCTGTGAGGTCCTCTGCCATGCGCTTCGTGAGCGTCGTAACAAGAACGCGCTCCTTGCTCTGCGCACGTCTGCGAATCTCCGCAATCAAATCGTCAATCTGATGCTTGCTTGGTCGCACCTCGACCTCCGGATCGACAAGACCGGTCGGTCGAATGACCTGCTCGACGACGATCCCTCTACATTTCTCCAATTCGAAATCGCCCGGGGTCGCGCTGACGAAGATGATCTGCTTCACCGTCGATTCCCACTCGTCAAAGGTCAGAGGTCGGTTGTCCAGCGCAGACGGGAGTCTGAAGCCATATTGCACGAGTGTTTCCTTGCGGGACCGGTCGCCGTGGTACATGCCGCGGATCTGCGGGACCGTGACGTGCGATTCATCGATCACCGTAAGAAAACCCCCGGGGAAGTAGTCCAGGAGACAATAGGGCCGTGATCCGGGCGGTCTACCGGCAAGGTGCCGCGAGTAGTTCTCGATTCCCGAGCAGTATCCGATTTCCCTCATCATCTCCATGTCGAAGCGGGTACGCTGCTCGAGGCGCTGCGCTTCCAGCAGTTTCCCCATCGAACGGAGCTCCGCCAGGTGTTCCTTCAACTCCGCAGTAATCGTTGTAAGCGCTCGCTCAATGCTCGGGCGCGTTGTAACGAATTGCCTAGCCGGATAGACAATCTCGAAGTCGGTCTCGGCCAGAATCCTACCGTCGGTTTTCTGAATGTAGGAGATCCGCTCGATTTCATCGCCGAAGAACTCGACGCGAAGAGCTTCTTCATTTTCGTACCCCGGGATTATTTCAACGACGTCGCCGCGTACGCGAAACGATCCGCGAGAGAACTCGTAGTCATTTCGAGCATACAGCATATCCAGCAGTTTCTTCAGGACCTCGTTCCGCCCTATCTTCTGAGCTTTTCTCAGCGGAAGCGTCTGCGAGATCCATTCCTCGGGCGCGCCGATACCGTAGATACAGCTCACCGACGCAACGACGATCACGTGCGGATCGCCGCTCAACAGCGCGCTCGTCGCCCGCAATCGCAACCGATCGATTTCGTCATTGATCGAAGAGTCCTTGGCAATGTATGTGTCCGTTGTCGGAATATAGGCTTCGGGCTGGTAGTAGTCGTAGTAGCTAATGAAGAACTCGACACGGTTTTTCGGGAAGAAGCTTTTGAACTCACCATAGAGCTGCGCGGCGAGCGTCTTGTTATGAGACATCACCAGCACAGGCTTGTTGGTGTGCTGGATGACATTGGAGATAGTGAAGGTCTTACCGCTCCCTGTGACGCCAAGAAGCGTCTGGTAGCGGTCACCGCGGACCACGCCCTCAACGAGTTGCTTGATCGCTTCGGGCTGGTCACCGCTCGGTTTGTAATCGGAGACGAGCTGAAAAGACACTGGGGGATTTTCGGTTTGCAGTTGCCAATTGTCGATTGGCAATCAGCAGTATGTCAGTGGTTACAGTCTGAGATCAACAATTTCTAGATTTCTGCTTTGCCGCCGGTCCTTGCTACATTGAGGAACGCGTCGCGAACAAAGTCGGCCGCGTTTGTCTCGAACCCCGGCGGGATTCCCTTCTTCAACTGATCGTACGCAAATGGATTGCCTCCGGCGGAAATGGTCATATTTGGATTGACAACGATCGCGCGGGTGGCACCGCCACATTTCATCACAACGCTCGCCTTCACATTCGGGAAGGTTGCTTCGATCACGGCGTCTACATGAACATCGACGCCCAGCACCTTCAGCGCGTCCGGCGAGTCACACTGGACATCAACGTTCTGCGTCTTCAGAAACGCCAGGCTGTCCTGCACACATTTCCGAGCAAGAGCCGCCACTTCCTGGGCGACGGTCGTAAACTTATCTCGATCAGTAGTAAACTTGGACCACTCTTTGATGGTATTGAGCAAAATGTTCTTCGTTGCATCGTTCATAATGCCCCCTACATGTAATCTGTGATGAACTGCGGAGCGAGGAAGAGGTCACCTCGTCCGTACACCATCTGCCTGGAATCCTGAGCTACAAGGAAGTGGAATCGACTACCAATATACCTTTTCGGTCGACGTTTTGCAAGATTGCCCGCTTGCTTCCCAAACATCTCTTTTCTACCTTATCGACTATTAAAGCAGAAATGAAACGTCTGGCGCTACTTCTCCCCGTTTTGTCACTCCTGCTCGGTGCTTGTCGCGAATCACAGACGCCGACTGACCTCCGGGAGGATGAACTGATCAGCGTGTATGCGGAGTTGCTCGTGATGCACGAGCAATTCAAAGCTTCCTCATCCCCAATCGACTCCGCAGAGTACAACAGAAGGGTGGAGCAGGTGTTGATATCACACGGGTTCACCAAGGAAGAATTCTACAGCCACATCGAAGCGCAACTGCAATCTGCCGACAAATTCCGCCGTTTCCACGAGAAGCTCAACGCCAAACTCGAGCAGCGGAAATCCAAGTCGTAAATGCTTCCGTCAATAACTTCATCAGGAGGAAACAGTATGTATCGACGAATCCTCTTTTTTCTTCTCTCCATTTGTCTCCTCGCCTTTTCTATGGGGTGGGGACAGGATGGATTCAAGGCAGTTCAGAAACAGGTCATTGAGTATCAGCTCAAGAATGGGCTCAAGTTCCTCATCCTGCCACGCCATGACGCGCCCGTGGTTTCGTTCAACACCTATGTTGATGTCGGATCGGTGAACGAGAACCGAGGCATCACGGGGCTTGCCCATATCTTTGAGCACCTTGCGTTCAAGGGCACATCCGACATCGGCACGAGAGATTTCAAGAAAGAGAAAGCAGCGCTCGATGCATTGGACAAGGCGTGGGCTGCCTGGCGAGCGGAGGCGAACAAGGGATCGCGCGCCGATTCGACCAAAGTGGGCAATCTTCATCAAGCGTTTGAGAAGGCACAGGACGCGGCGTCGGCTCTTGTCGAAAACGGTGAATTCGACAAGGCCCTCGAGGAACAAGGAGGTGTCGGGCTGAACGCCGGGACGGGTGCAGACGCTACGCAGTATTACCTGAACCTGCCGTCGAACAAGATCGAGCTTTGGTTCTCGCTCGAGTCGTCACGATTCCTCGATCCGGTCATTCGCGACTTTTACAAAGAAAAGGATGTGGTGATGGAAGAGCGGAGGATGCGGACCGAGAGCAATCCCATCGGTAAGCTTGTTGAGGAATTCCTTGCGATCACCTACAAGTCACACCCCTACAAGGAGCCGGTCATCGGCCATATGTCTGATCTTGAGGGGATCACGCGAGACGAAGCGCTGGCCTTCTACAAGAAGTACTACGTACCGTCCAATATGGTCATCGCCGTCGTGGGTGATGTGGAGGAGAAGCACGTGAAGCGCCTCGCCGACATGTACTTCGGCCGGATTCCATCGGGATCCAAGCCACCCGGCGTTCGAACGGTCGAACCCGAGCAGCAGAGCGAACGGAAAGTGGTCCTGCGGGAGCAATCGCAGCCGATTCTGTTGGTCGGCTTCAAGAAAGGATCAGCGATGCACCCGGACGACGCCGTGTACGATGCGATCTCGGACATCTTGAGCTCCGGACGGACCTCACGACTGTACAAATCGCTCGTGCGAGACAAGAAGCTCGCCATCCAGGCGGCCGGTTTCTCGGGGTTCCCGGGCCAGAAATATCCAAACCTCTTTGCCTTTTTTGCAGTCCCGGCCCAGGGGAAGACAAACGACGAGTGCCTTGCAGCGATCGATGAGGAGATTGAGAAGTTGAAGAAGGAACCTGTGGGAGACGATGAATTGAACGCGGTGAAAACGCGGGCGCGCGCGAACCTCATACGGTCGCTGGCATCCAACGCCGGCATGGCCAACCAGCTCACGTTCTATGAAGTCATTCAGGGCGACTGGCGTAACATCTTCACGCAGCTGGACAGGATCAATGCGGTCACACCTGCTGACATCCAGCGCGTCGCCAACGAGATCTTTGTGAACTCCAACCGCACGATCGGCACGATCGAGCCAGCCAAATAAGGAGAACCAGCCATGAAAGCACCACGCTTACTCTCAATCGTCACGCTGGTTTTCGCGTTTGTCATTGCCGGCGCCGCCCAGACATCGACTAGGCCTCAGCACTACAAGAAACTCAAATACCCACCGCTACGCGAGGTCCAGCTCCCTGAGCCGGTGCGATTCACCCTGGCCAACGGCATGGTGGTCTACCTCCTTGAGGACCACACGCTTCCACTTATTGAGGGCTCCGTTCTTGTCCGCACGGGATCTCGGTACGAACCGGCGGAGAAGGTTGGGCTCGCGTCGATCACCGGTCAGGTCATGCGCACCGGGGGCACCACCGCGAAAATGGGGGACGAGTTGGACGAAATGCTTGAGAAGGTCGGCGCATCCGTCGAAACGTACATCGGGACGAGCTCAGGGGGGGCGCGACTCTCCGTGCTGAAGGAGGACATCGATCTCGGCCTCAGCGTTCTGGCCGATATTCTCAAGAACCCTGCGTTTCGCGATGACAAGATCGATCTCGCCAAAGTGGCAGCGCGTTCGGCCATCTCGCGACGTAACGATCAGGTGATGGCGATCGCCGCTCGCGAATTCAACCGGCTTATCTACGGCCCGAACCATCCGTACGCACGGATGACAGAATACACAACGATCGAGAACATCACCAAGCAAGACCTGATTGATTTTCATAAGAAGTACTACGCTCCGAACAACATGATGCTTGCGCTGTGGGGAGATTTCAGCACGGCGGACATGAGAGCGAAGGTTGAGCTAGCATTCGGTGGGTGGGAGCGAAAAGAAGTAGCTCTTCCGCCTGTGCCCCAGCCCCGTTTGGCATCTCAGAAAACGGTCAACTACATCAAAAAGGACGACGTCAACCAGTCGAACATCTACATCGGCCACCTCGGCGGCTTGCTGAACGATCCGGAGGGCAGTCAGCTCAACGTCGCCGATGAAGCCTTGGGGGGCGCGTACGCTTCGCGGTTGTTCAAGAAGGTGCGAACGGAACAGGGACTGGCTTACTCGGTTGGCAGCTTCTGGGGCGAGAGCTACGACTACCCTGGTGTCTTCAGGATGAGCGGCTCGACGAAATCAGGCTCCACATTGAAGATGGTTCGGTCCATCATCACGGAGTTCGAGAATTTCATCAAGAACGGAATCACGGATGAAGAGCTGAAGTATGCCAAGGATTCGTACCTCAACTCGTTCGTTTTCCGCTACGACACAAAGGGAAAGGTCATCAACGAGCTCATGACGCTCGAGTATTACGGTTATCCGAAGGACTTCATCCGCAAACAACAGCAGGAGATTCAGCACGCAACGAAGCAGAGCGTGAACGAGGCCGTGCAGAAGCGGTGGAAACCGGAGGTCCTCTCTATTCTGGTCGTTGGCAAGGATACGGACTTTGACGAACCTCTGAGCACACTGGGACCGTCAGTGCGAGCGGTCGATATCGCCATCCCCGCTCCGCCCGAGCGGATCCCCGACCCGACACCCGAGACGATTGCCAAAGGGAAGGAGATCCTGAAGAAGTCACAGACAGCCATGGGCGCCGCGGCGCTTCTCGGTATCAAGGACGTCGTGCTCGCGGGCAAGCTTACGCAATCGACACCGATGGGCGAATTTGCCATGGACGCCGAGATCCAAATGGTGCGACCGACCAAACTGGCTATGCAAATGAAAACACCGATGGGCGACATGCAGATGGTCTTCGACGGCACAAACGGCTGGGTGAAAGGCGCGATGGGGACGCGGGACCTCCCCGGCTCTCAAACCGAGAATCTGCAGAAGCAGGTCATCGGTGATGTCCACTATATCTTGCAGAACCTTGAGAGAGCGGACTACACAGCACAGTACTTGCGCGATGAGACGATTGATGGGAAGCCGACAAATATCGTAATCGTCCGATACACACCGATGAACTATGCTATACGACTTTTCATCGATGCACAGAGTGGTCTGGTTGTCAAGAAGATCGCGCGGGGTATGAGTGCAACCGGTCCGGCAGACATCGAAGAGGCGTTCTTGGATTATCGAACAGCGGACGGCGTACAATTCCCATTCAAGACCACTGCTTCAGCCGACGGTAAGAAGGTCTCGGAAGTCGTTGCAACGTCGATCAAGGTCAACGGAGGAGTGAAGGAAGAGATATTCAAGAAATAGCCGACGATTCTGTGCCAGCGGCGCATCTCCCCCGAAGGCAACTGGGACTATTGCTCGCGCGCTTGGATTTCCGGTTGAATTCCGAGGTTGGAACGGAAAAGGTGACGCTTCTTTTCCGTCCTCGATGCGGGGAGGTGAGGCTATCAATTCCCTTTCTTCACGGTGAACTTAAAGGCGCTGCCTTTCCCGACTTCGCTCTCGACCCAGATCCTCCCGCCGTGAGCCTTGATGATCTCACGGCAGATCCATAGACCGAGACCCGAGCCTTTGATCTTGCCTGCCTCACCGGAGTCAACGCGCGTATACTTCTGGAAGAGTCTGCCGACGTACTCCTCTGGTATCCCAAGCCCCTCATCGCACACCGAGAAGAGCACTTCCTCTGGCGAACCTTCGTGGGGACCAACGGTTACCGAAATTTGCCCCCCTCCCGGGGAATACTTGACGGCATTCGAGATCAGGTTTTGCAGCACCTGACGCAGTTTGCTCTGGTCCCCGCGTACGTAGGAATGGTTCACATCGACAGTAGAAACAAACGTATGCCGTGCACTGATTTTGACCATCGAGACCGCTTCCTGGATGATGGACTCGACGTTCGCCACCTTGAATTGATAGTTGAGCTGTCCCGACTCGATCTTTGCAATCGAAAGCGTGTCTTCCGCCAGTTTGCTGAGCTTGCTCGCCTGATCGACGATGATATTAAGATACTCCCGGAGGCGATCAGAACTGATTTCTCTCCGCAGGAGCGACTTCGCCGCGAGCATGATGGTGGACAGCGGTGTGCGAAAATCGTGCGAGACGATGCCGACAAAGTCCGTTTTCAGCCGATCCAATTCCACCAGCCGCTGATTGCTCTTCTTGATCTGGTCGAACAGCTTGGCGTTGCGAATAGCACTTCCGATCTGGTCACAGAGCGTCCTGAGCACAACCACGTCCGTTTCGTCGAAGGCATACAGCTTGGTATCTTCCACATTGAGCACGCCGACGACTTCGTTCCCGATCATGATGGGAAGAGCAAGTTCTGAGTTCGTGTTATGATACTGGTAGGCGAGGT
>VGWB01000003.1 GCA_016873755.1 Ignavibacteria bacterium
GGCGTGTTTCACGTCGGCGTAACAGGTCTGGCACGACGGTGGATGAAGCAACCGATAAGTGATGCATGATCCATTGAGTTGGGAAGACAAGACCTATGGTGGCAATAAGGAGGAACGAAGACATTGGCACATTAGCGATTGACGAAGAGGGTTCAATCGCTGCTTTGCGAGACCTCTTCTCGGATCTCGATCGCCTCGGGGCGATCCGCGCAAATCAAATCGCCGCGGCAATTGACACGATCGCTCCCAGGCCCGGGGCCATGGTCTACATGATGGCTCGGCCCTTGGCTAATCCTCGCGGCGACCTTCAGCCAGTGGTGTTCTCAGCTCTTGATGTGAACACTCATCTCCAGGTCGCACAGTTGTATTTGACTCTGACCTTTGCGTCGGCCGTTGACTTCCTGGAGTTCGCGCGGGAGAAGTACCCGTTTCCGATCGCTCACGTTCGGACCCCAGCGGAGGAGCCTTTCTCCAATTCCGCGAGCAACGGACGAGCTCTTGAGTTTGGCCGCCTCGCCGAAGAGCGGGGCATACATCACACAGCGATGAAAGATCCTTCGAACGAGCAGCTCTTCATACTGCTCTCTAGACTGACTTTTGGCGGGTTACTCGCAGGAAGCGTCAATTTCCATTCGGAACGCGTCCTCGTTCGAGACCTGATGAATTTTCTCTTCTTTCATAACAACCATCGATCGATTCCCTCACTCGCCGGGAAGACGCCTCTTCAGAAACTGAAAACAACAGGGTGCCATCACCTGCGCGCCTTCGATCCGTTCGCTTGGCTGACGCGATAGAAATCCCCGCGCGCTCCCCGGTGGTGCCGCCGAGATCCGATCGAGCCGAGAATTTCTGCTTGATTTTCAACGACTTATCACGTATCTTTTTGATGCGCGGGAACTCTGCGCAAGCATATTGACCCTGAGATGGTCAATTTTTGTTTTTGGCGGGGTAGCTCAGTTGGTTAGAGCGTCGGAATCATAATCCGCAGGTCGTGGGTTCGAATCCCTCCCCCGCTACGACCAGGCGCGGGTCAGTTCAACACGCACCTCGTGAAGAGGTCGTGGGTTCTCAGCCTCACCCGAAGGCTGATGAGCCTTCGGCTCAAAAGGCTGATCCGCCTCCCCAAAGGGGTCCTTCGGACCGGCGGAGAATCCCTCCCCCGCTACGCTCACTGCGCAAGAATTCTTGGTCCTGAGCCGATCGGGATCAAGATTTCTTGTATGGACAGCAGTCAATGACTTCAACTCCTCACTCTTTGCTCTCTCGGTTCACGGACTACATCCAGTCTGCATCCCTGCTCAAGAAGGGCGATCGAGTCCTGGTCGCGGTCAGCGGAGGGGTCGACTCGATGGTCCTGCTCAGGCTCTTCCTCGACGTTCAGGACGAATGGGATCTCAGGCTCGGGGTCGTCCATGTGAATCATCAGCTGCGCGGAAGAGAATCGGATGATGATGAGGAGTTCGTTCGAACGGCGGCCGACGTGCACCGACTCCCCCTTTACGTCAAGCGGGTGGAGGCTCTCGCGTTCGCGCACGCATCTCATCTCTCAAAGCAACAAGCTGCGCGTCAGCTGCGATATGAGTTTTTTGAGACGGCTCGGAAGCAGGCTGGCATGACCAGCGTCGCAACGGCCCATCAGGCCGACGACAATGCCGAGACGGTGTTGCTCAACGTGCTTCGCGGCACCGGCGTTCGAGGTCTGGCCGGGATCCCGTCACGTTGGGAAAGCGGGTCAATTATCCGTCCCTTGCTCTTTGCCAGGAGGGATGAGATCGAGAAGTACGCCCGAAAGAACGACATCACATTCCGGACAGATTCATCCAACGAATCGATGGAGTATCGGCGCAATTTCCTCCGCAAGGCGGTCATGCCTGTGCTGAGCGCCGAAGTCCATCCCGATATCGTCGGGTCTCTGAATCGACTTGCATCTCTTATGCGTCAACTCGAGAAGAGAATCGCCATGCAGGTTGAAGCGCGTTGGGATAAGATCGTGCATGTCGATGAACAAGAAAGGATGACGCTGGGCGTTGCCCCCCTCCTTTCCGTGCCTCTCTTCCTGCAGGAGGAGATCATACTGCGTTGCCTCCGGACCCTCTGCCGGAACGTTGAGGCTGACAACGTTCACGCGATCCTCGACCTTTGTTCACATCCCACGGGTCATTCTGTTCGTCTGTCTCGATCCGTGGCCGCATATCGTGATCGTGACCGCCTCGTGTTCGTCCAGGCAAAGGCTCCGGACCTTCCCCACCAACACGTGAACCTTGGTGGGCGATATACATTTGAGCGATTTCATTTATCCCTCACCGGTCCCCTTCCAATTCCCGACGCTTACGGCAACGACCGAAAGACGGAATACGTTGATGCCGATCGGCTCGGCGCCAACCTTGTCGTCCGCTCATGGAAGGAGGGTGACTGGTTCGTTCCACTTGGCATGAGAACGAAGAAAAAACTCAGCGATTTTTTCACCGATGAGAAAGTGCCGCTTTTCGAGAAGAGGACAATCCCCATCCTGGAGTCCGAAGGAGAGATTGTATGGATTTGCGGCAAGCGGTTGGACGACCGTTTCAAGGTAACTAGCCGGACACGATCGGTGGTCAGACTCGAATTCACCCCTCTACCAACAGTTCATTAGCGACTTCACCATCTCTATGCCCGACGAGATCATCATCAACAACGATCGGTTCACATTGTATCTGAGCGAAGAGGAAATCCAGAACAAGGTGAAAGACCTGGCTGCACAGATCAATCGCGACTACCAGAACAAAGTCCCGATATTCATCGGCATCCTGAACGGCTCGTTCATCTTCTTTGCCGACCTTATTCGTCAAGTCACGGTCGATTGTGAGGTCGACTTCCTGAAGCTCTCAAGCTACGGGGACGCAAAGATCTCATCGGGACAGGTAAGGCTGCTCAAGGATCTCAATTGCCAGGTGCGGGGAAGAGATATCATCGTGGTGGAAGACATCATTGATTCTGGCCTTTCGATAGACTTCATGAAGCGGCTTATCACAAAGGAGAACCCCGCGTCGTTTCGCGTTGTTACATTGTTGCTAAAGAAGACTGTCGCAAGACTTGACTTTCCCATTGACTATGTCGGATTCGAAATTCCCCCTGAATTTGTGATCGGTTACGGCTTGGACTATGCGCAAAAAGTTCGTAATTTACGCTCGATCTTCAGGCTCGCCCCGCGAGAATCGGGCGCATCATCGGAAAAGGATTGAGGAACTCTCGTGCGAGTCCTGGGGAGGGGGGGGTGAGTTTGAAGGAGTGATACGTATGAACCCAACTTGGAAACATGACGATTCGCCGGACGAGCGGCAGCGCGACGGAGGTCAAAAACGGCGCGGGGCACCACCCCGTCCACCCCGTAAAAACCAGAAACAACTTCGGGAGGACGAGTTCAATTGGAACAAAGTGGGGCGGATGATTGCCGGTTGGCTCGGAATCCTGCTCGCCGTTTATCTGATCATGCTGGCATTCAAGAGCAGCGAAGAAACTGAGTACGAGATCAGTTTCACGACATATCAGACGTTACTGAATGATGGGGAGATCGCCGAAGCGCTGATCAAGAAATCGGACTTCAATAACTACGACTTCCACGGGAAGCTCACAGGTCCAATGGAGGTTGTGACAGCCAAGGGGACGAAGCAGCCCAATGCCACACGAATCATGCTGACGCTCCCTTACTCGAATCTCAACGAAGAGGTCATCGGCCTCTGGAACAAAAAGGGGCTGAAGTTCAACGTTGTGAAAGAAGACAGCACCTGGATGAGCGTCCTGGTTTCGACGCTTCCGTGGATTCTGCTGATCGGTATCTGGCTCATCATCTTTCGCCGCATGCAGGCTGGCGCCGGCGGCACCAAGGGTCTCTTCTCGTTTGGCAAGAGCCGGGCAAAGTTGCTGACGGAGGGGATGACAAAGGTAACCTTTCAAGACGTCGCGGGTGCGGACGAGGCGAAAGTCGAGTTGCAGGAAGTCATCGAATTCCTTCGGGAGCCTTCGAAGTTCCAGAAGCTCGGGGGCAAAATCCCCCGCGGCGTCTTGCTGTTGGGGCCTCCGGGAACAGGCAAGACGCTCCTCGCTCGAGCGGTGGCAGGCGAGGCAGGTGTCCCCTTCTTCTCGATCAGCGGCGCGGACTTCGTGGAGATGTTCGTCGGTGTCGGCGCAAGCCGCGTGCGCGACCTGTTTGATCAAGGGAAGAGAAGTGCTCCATGCATCATTTTCATCGATGAGATCGACGCCGTCGGACGCTTGCGGGGCGCGGGACTCGGCGGCGGGCATGACGAGCGTGAGCAAACCCTCAACCAGCTGCTGGTTGAGATGGACGGATTCGAGCAAAACAGCGGCGTCATCATTATCGCCGCCACCAACCGACCGGATGTTCTCGATCCCGCGCTGCTTCGACCCGGACGTTTTGACCGCCAGGTCGTCGTTGACCGGCCGGACGTGAAAGGTCGGGAAGGCATCTTCCGCGTCCACACCAAGAGCATCCCTCTGGGCGAGGACGTGAAGCTCGATGTGCTCGCCAAGGGAACCCCGGGCCTTGCGGGCGCTGACATCGCCAACCTTGTCAACGAAGCTGCACTCCTTGCTGCACGGCAAAACAGCAAAGTGGTCTCGATGCAGCATTTCGAAGAGGCGAAGGACAAAGTGATGATGGGGATGGAACGGAAGTCACTCATCATTTCCGACCGTGAGAAGAGGATCACCGCTTACCACGAGGCCGGCCACGTGCTGGTGGCAAAACACCTACCCGATGCCGACCCCGTGCATAAGGTGACGATTATTCCTCGGGGTCGCGCGCTTGGTGTGACAACCTACCTGCCGATTGACGAGAAACATACTTACTCAAGAGATTACCTCGAGGCGATGATCACCTACGCCCTCGGAGGCCGCGCGGCGGAGAAACTCATCTTCGATCAGCTCACGACTGGCGCCGGGAACGATATTGAGCGTGCGACAGAGATCGCACGAAAAATGGTGTGCGAGTGGGGTATGAGCGACAAGCTGGGTCCCCTGGCGTACGGGACAAGAGAGGAGGAGCTGTTCCTCGGACGCGAGATTACACGCTCCAGGAACTTCAGCGAGCACACGGCTATCGCGATCGACCAGGAAGTGCGAAGGATCGTCACGAGCGCTATGAAGCGAGCCGACAAGATCCTCCATGACAACCTCGATGTTCTGCATCGCCTCTCGAACGCTCTCCTGGAGCGCGAAATCCTTGACTCCGAGGAGATAGAGAAGATTGTGCGCGGCGAGGAGCTCCCACCGGTCGATAAACGGAAGAACGGTCAGCCCGAAGGCGCTGATACCGGCCCATCGACCGCGCCCTCAGCTTCGGCGGAACGTTCGGACAGCGGCAAGCCCAAGAAAGCGGTATGAGCAATACGCCTCTTGATGCAGTCCAGACTCGGGCTCCGGCTCCGCCGGAGTCCGAGTTTCTTCATGCTCAGGCCACGATCGACTACAAACACGAGATCGTTCGCAAATCGATCCATCTCTGCTCCCTCTCCATCCCCGGTGTCTACTATTTCATCTCCAAGGAGCTCGCCCTCTCCATCATTATCCCGATAACGGCCGCATTTCTCATAGTAGATCTTGCCCGGTACTATCACCGGCCGACCCGGGAGTGGTTCTATCGGACGTTTGGCTGGCTGCTGAGGAAGCATGAGTCAGACGAAGTGCAGAAGCGGCTGACCGGAGCGACGAACATCCTCATCTCGGGCATCCTCTGCATCCTCATCTTCCCGAAGATCATTATCGTAAACGCCTTCGCCGTTCTGATCCTCTCCGACATCACGGCAGCATTGGTGGGCAGACGCTTCGGAAGGAGGAGGTTCCTGCGGAAGTCTCTTGAAGGCGCAATCGGATTCTTTGTTGCGGGTGTGCTTGTGATCTTGCTCGCGCCAAAGGTAGAAGGCCTGCCGACGGAGTATGTCGTTGGAATTGTCGGAGTCGCCCTGGGCGCGGTTGTCGAGTCCGTCTCCGTCAAGCTGGATGACAACATCTCCGTGCCCCTCAGCATCGGCTTTCTGATGTGGCTCCTCTACTCACTCTTCCTCCCCGGCATCGATCTCTACAAGATCGTCTGACCATTCTGCCAACCACATACGCTTGGTCCAGGAGAGCTCATTAGGGTCATCTCGTCGCCGACGAGAAGCGACCAGGGCTGCAGAGTGCAGCGTCCACGTTCGGGTCTGGCATTTGCTCTTTGGTGGATAGGCTGTGGTAATGTACACAACCGCGGTCAGCCAATCCAAGCATCGGGCTGCCGTGTAGCATACTTCTAATGACGTGTTACCTCCTGAGCAGAAGGTAGCACGCCTTTTATCCTTGACTTACATCTTACAAAAGTGTATATTCAGGTAAGAAAGGAGTCTCCCATGGAAACATCGGTTGTCACGGTCAAAGGGCAAATTGTTGTTCCTGCCAAAATCCGAAGGGCGTTTGGGATCAAGAAAGGCACCAAGATCGCCTTCATCGAACAGAACGGGAAGCTCATTATCCAACCTCTCGACAAGAACTACTTTGAGAGTCTGGCCGGCATCCTCGGGAAAAATGGCGATATGCTGAAAGGCTTGATGGAGGACAAGAAGCGAGAGCGTGAATTATGAAAGCGACCGTTCTTGACAGCTATGCGGTAATCTCGTATTTGCAGCAGCAGGAAGGATACGAAACTGTCGCGAAGATCTTTGAAGAGTGTATTGCTAAAGATCGTGAAGTCTTTCTCTGCATTGTGAACTGGGGTGAGGTTATTTATCAGGCGTTGCGGCGGGGTGGGGAAAATCGCGCGAGACTAGCTGAGGATACGATGAGAGCGCTGCCGATCCATCTTGTGGAAGCCAACAAGGATCTGACGTCCCAGGCGGCTCGCTTCAAAGCGACGAACCGAATGAGTTACGCGGATTGCTTTGCAGCAGCTCTTGCTGCCAAGAAGAAGTGTGAGCTTGTTACGGGAGATAGAGAGTTTAAGCAGGTGGAGAAAGTCATAAAGGTTCGATGGATTTGACTCGTTGACGCGGTGTGAACTACGCGGTCTCAACTATCCTGGCATCCTCCCCATCGGCACAGCCCACAGTTTCTCTCCGAGCTGAGCAGACTGGCTACCGTCGCATGCCAATTCTGCGTCTTGTCATGGGTGTATAGGATGGGCCGGCAAAATGACGCCCTGCCTATCAAATCTTGACAAGCACAGGCAACCGGTTTTGTTTCAATGGCTTATCCACGCAGGCAAGGCGCCGAAAAGGGAGAGTTTCAGACGCTTAAGCCTCAGCTCAATCGCATCGGAGGGCACAACAAACTGGGCAAGGGGAATGAAAGAAGGGAAACGCGTCCGTAAAACGAAGTGATCAGAGCAATTCCGCGAGGGAAGCTGAGCCGTTACCACCTCACGCTGACGATCTGAGGTGTGCCTGATCTCCCACCATACCTAACGTAGCCCTTCTTTCGTCCATAAGCGACGAGGTCGATGAGCACTTGCACATCATCCTTGCAGTAACGGATAATCTCATCGATGCGTCCCTCCTTCCACCACTGAAGGGACATCATCCCATCGGCAGTCTTGCCCACCCCAAGCGTTGCCTGTGCGAGGGAATCGAGCCGCAGGCGATGTCCGAGACTCCGTTTCAGGTCGGTTAGAATGTCGAATGATTTCTTCCGGATGAGGCCAACATCGCCGTAGTAGCTCAGCACTCTGGAATCAAACCCGTCTCCGTTGAAGCTCACGACCCGATTGAATTCACCCAGGTATGAGATGAATTGCGGCATCGACGGCTCATCCCACACGCGAAATCCATCCGACTCATACCAGGAAACCGCAACGGCTACCTTCATCAGGTGGACATTTCCCCATCCACCGACTTCTTCGGCGGAGTGCTGCGTCTCGACGTCGTAATAGACTTCCCGGATTGATGGAGGATCCATTCCCTGCCTTTGAGATGTATCTTCTCAGACTTTGTCGAGAACAACCTCGCGCTCAGGCGGAACGGCATGTTCCTTCCGTCGAAACCGTCGATAGACCTCAACGGCGATCACGACGCCGAGGACGATGAGGATTACGGCGATGACGGAAAGGATGATATTGCCGCTCGGCAGATATTGCCAGAAGAGTTGGTAGACGAGCGCCCCCAGCGTCGTCGTCAGCATGAAAACAGCAGGAATTATCGTGAACTTCGTGGCCCTCTTATAACCAAAGAAATACGCGCTCACCACGAGAAGCGAGAGCGCGCCGATCAGTTGGTTCGCGGCGCCAAAGGCCGGCCAGAGGACCCTCCAGCTATTGCCCGCGGTAATGACATAGGCCAACACCAGCCCGATCGCCGTCGCGACGAAGATGTTCCGGAAGAACGGGATTCGTTGTCCAACCGACTCCGTGACGATATAGCGTGTCAGGCGGGCACAAGTGTCGAGTGTCGTGAGAATGAAGGCGTTCAACATCAAGATGCCGAAGGCAATTCCGTACTGGAGGGGAATGCCGAGGCTTTCCAGGCCTCTGCCGATCGCCGTACCAAACGTGATGTTCGCCCCTTTTTCTGCCAGCAATGTGCCGAAAACGAATCCCGATAGTTCCGACGCGGGGGCCTTTTCCCAGAACAACACGCTCGAAATCAACAAGACCACGATCATTGCGAGAGCCCCCTCAGTAAGCATGCCGCCGAACGCTACCATTCTGCCTTCGGATTCCCGTCGTAGTTGCTTTGCGGAGGTGCCGCTTGCGACAACGGAGTGGAATCCCGAGATCGCACCGCACGCCACCGTGATGAAAAGAATCGGCCAGAGTGGGCCCTGTTTGCTGCTCGCGGTGATGAATGCAGGCCCCGTGATCTCGGGCCGCATGACGAGCAAGGAGGTGAAAGCGAGCACAAGACCAATGATGAGAATATACATCGACAGGTAGTCTCTCGGCTGAAGCAAGAACCACACCGGGATAACCGACGCGGCAAACGAGTAGATGAGGGCAGAGATGAGCCAGAAGTCGAAACTTGCCCGGATCGGAACAAGATCACCGAGGATGATGAGGCCGAACATCAGTCCGATTCCAATGATCGTGCCGATCCACACATTGAAATTCCTGCGATAAACCGCAAACCCGAACAACATCGCAAGGACGATGAGACCGACCGTCGGAATCACGATCTCCGGTTTCTCTGCGAGGGTCTGTGCAGTCAGGACGGCAAACACGGCGATGACGAGAACGAGCGCGAGCCAGAGGAAAACGGAAAAAATCCATCGTGCCACGTTCGACACATGCGTCTGCGCGAGGTTTGCGACGGAGATGCCCCGACTGCGGACTGAGGTCATGAGGGACGTATAATCGTGCACAGCGCCGATGAACACTGACCCCAGAAAGATCCAGAGCAGAGCCGGCAGCCACCCGAACAACGAGTAAGCCAGGATCGGTCCGACGATGGGGCCGGCGCCGGCAATCGAGGAAAAGTGATGTCCAAACAGCAGAGCCGGTTGCGACGGGACAAAATCCACATTATCTCGCTGGGCATTCGCCGGCGTGGGGCGATTATTGTCCGGCTGAATAATCTTGCGATCGATGAAGCCGCCGTACCAACGGTACATCACAATGAACCACACCGCTCCAAGGATACCTACCAGGGCCGCGTTCAACATACCAGAGTCCTCCACATCATGTCATCGTTTCCGACAGAAGGAAGAAGTGCCAAGAAATGCAAGCGGAGGCCGAGACCTCACGGCTGGGCGATATCCTCAGAACGCAGAAGGGTGACGCCCGCGTTCCTCATCTCCTCCAGCGCCTTTGGTCCGTCGTCAGGCTTCACATTGACGGCTGCTACAGCGTCAGTCACAACAAAGGTCCTGAAACCCTTACGAAAGGCATCCAGAGCCGAGGCCCGAACGCAGTAGTCAGTCGCAAGCCCGGCGACATACAGCTCGGTGACGTTTTTGGAATTGAGATATTCTCCCAAGTCATCGCTCGTCGCTTCGTAGGCCGAGTATCCGTCATCGGCGCCTCCGGTTCCCTTCAGAAACACCTTCTGGATGGCATCGCTTTTCAGTTGAGGATGGAACTCCGCCCCAGGTGTTTCCTGCACGCAGTGAACAGGCCATTTCTGAAAGTGGACACTCTGAGGGGGATGCCAATCCTTTGAAGCAACGATGATGTCAAACTGATCCATCAAGCGGTTGATAACTGGAACAACCTTGTCGCCGTCTGGAACCGCCAAGGCGCCCCCCGGACAGAAATCGTTCTGGACGTCGACAATGAGCAGTGCTTTCATATCCTGATTCTCCAGTCACATCATTTCTGGTGAAACTCGTCCACGAGCTTCGTTCGGAGGTGCATAAGTTGCTCGGTGATCCCAACCTTGTAAATATGGGGGTTCTCAAATCTCTTGTGTTCTGCGGCGAGCCGCGACAAGCGCTCCTTTGCATACTCCGCACTCTGCTGTGCCGAGCTGCGGACGAGCACCTTCCCTTCCTTCATCACCGTCTTCATGAGCGGTTCCGAAGAATAGCGCTGCAGAGCGCTGCGCTGCTCAGCAAAATAAGGATGGAAGATGATTTCCGGTACCGACTCCTCCTCCAATGCGACCGCATCCGCATAGAAAAGGCCTTGATCGTCTGTGAAGCGGTAGATTTTCTTGACCCCCGGAAGGGTTAGCTTTGTGTAGTTCTCCGAGAATTTCAGCCGAGGGATATTGTCGGACATGCTGAGCTTGTACACGCCGTCAAGCGCCGCCGAAGTCTGCCCGGTGATCAACCTCGTCCCGACACCGAATACATCAATCGGCGCCCCCTGGTCCTCCAGTAGACTCCGGATGACATACTCATCAAGCTGGTTCGATACAGCGATCTTGACGTACGATAGGCCCGCCTGATCAAGCATCTGCCGGGCATGCTTGCTCAAATATGCGAGATCGCCGCTGTCCAACCGGATCGCGATCAGACGATTGCCCGACTGTTCGAGCTCTTTCGCAACCGTTATCGCATTCGGGACGCCGCTCCTGAGGGTATTGTAGGTGTCCACGAGGAGGACGGATCTGTCTGGATAGATCTCGGCGTACTTCCTGAACGCGGCCAGTTCGTCACCATAGCTCTGGATCCACGAATGCGCCTGTGTTCCCGAGACCGGGAACCCGCTATGGAAAGCCGAGTAGACATTGGAGGTAGCGTCTACACCGCCGATGATAGCCGCCTTGCTGCCATGGATCCCTCCGAGTCCCTGTGCCCGGCGGAGACCAAAATCAACAACGCGCCTCCCTCCAGCCGCCATCTTGATACGCGAAGCCTTCGTGGCAATGAGCGACTCAAAGTTGAGAAAATTGAGAAGTACCGTCTCGACGATCTGTGATTGGATGAGCGTACCCTCTACACGAAGGACCGGCTCCAGCGGAAAGACCACTTCTCCCTCCCGGGCGGACGTGATCGTTCCCCGGAACGTGAACGATCTCAAGTATTCAAGAAACGCGTCCCGGAATCCCAGACTCTTCAGATATTCAAGTGTGTCACCTCCGAACTGGAGATTCTCGATGATCTCCAGAACATCCGTGAGACCCGCGAAGATCACATAGCCGCCGTTGAACGGATTCTCGCGGAAGAAGTAGTCAAAGCAGCTCACCGTGTCGGCGCGGCCGGAGAGAAAATAGCCCTGGGCCATCGTCAGTTGATAGTAGTCAGTGTAGATCCCGCCGTGGTGATCGAGAAGATTCATAAGAAATTCAACCTACTATCCTTTCCTCTCCTAGAACGCATTGCGGATCAGGCGAATATCCGTTTCTCCGCTGGTGAACGTGACAGCAACGACATCAAACCTGCACGACTGATCTTCGATCCCTCTTTCAAAGAGATAGCCTTCGGCAACTCTCCTGATCTGTTCTTCCTTCTGAGGGGTGACTGCATCTTCGGGAGGGCCGAACGCGTCCGATCTGCGTGCCTTGACTTCGATGAAGACGAGCTCATCGCCATCACTGGCAATCAGATCGATCTCTCCCCGGTCGAACCGGTAGTTGCGCTCCACGATCCGATATCCCAGTCCTTCCAGATATCGGGCCGCTAAATCTTCCCCACGCAGTCCTTGTTCTTTTCGGTTCACGGGCGAGCGTCCGTTGTCGAGCTGCCTGGTTCGACTCTCTGCGTGTGGAAGCTCCTTCGGTGGATTTCACACAAGCCATGCTGCTGTATTGCGTGGAAATGCCGCTTCGTCCCGTACCCCTTATGCCTGTCAAATCCATACACAGGGAACAGCTCGTGGAACTCCCTCATTAGATCGTCACGGGTCACTTTCGCGATGATCGATGCCGCTGCGATCGTGAAGGATCGTGAGTCACCGTGCACGATGTTTACATACCGGAGCCTGTCGTGGGTGAAACTGTTTCCGTCTGCCAGGATGATCTGCGGCTCAAGACGGAGCCTCTCAATCGCTTTCCGCATAGCAAGGATGGAAGCCTGAAAGATGTTGATGCTATCGATGACCTCGTGACTCACAATGCCCACACCGACGCCGAGGGCTTGTTCATAGATGGTGTGAAAGAGAACCTCCCGCTTCTTCGCGCTCAGCCTCTTGGAATCATCAACGCCTTCGATGAGCTTGCCCCTGGGGAAAACAACCGCCGCAGCGACAACGGGACCCGCAAGCGGTCCGCGACCTGCCTCATCCACGCCGGCGATGAGATCGATGCCTTGATCCCAATACTCTTGCTCGAAATCCAGAGTGGGATGGTGCCTGAGTGTCCTGATACCCATAACAAGGAAGAGCTCCGCTACGATCCCACGTAGATCGCCACAAGGCCCACGATCATGGTTAGCTTTAAAATACGACTTAGGTTATTCAAATTCGAGGCAGTCCTGTCTTTCCACATCGAGATTACAACGTACACCAGAGCGATGTTCACGAGGGAGACGATGGCAAGGTATTCCACGGAATAGGCCCCGCTGGAATACGGCAGAAACGTAGCCGAAATGAGCAAAACGATGGTCAATGATGCCAGTATCAAACCCGGTTTTGCACCATACTTCACCGGCAGAGTCTGAGCGTTCTGCCTGGCGTCCCCTTCGATATCCTCCACATCTTTGACGAACTCACGGGCAACATTGATGAGAAAGGCGAACAACGCCGGAAAGAACGACCGCTCCAGATTTCCCACGGTCAGGGCACCGTACACAAATGCAAGCGCGGTGACAAGTCCGACGAGCAGATTCCCGAGGAGCACAGTGCGCTTGAAGACCCTGCTGTAGAAGTAGAGTGACAAGATCGAAAACAATGCAATTGCCAACGTCCCTGCCCCAAGCGACGCGCCCAGGACAAGGCCGACGGAGGATGTAGCTCCCCACAATCGCCACGCCCCTCGTGGCGTTGCGGCTCCGCTCGGCAAGGGCCGTGCTGGCCTGTTGACCCTGTCAATTTCCAGATCGAAGTAGTCGTTGATTGCGTAGCCACCACCGGCAATGAGTGCGCCAGAGAGTGAGGCAAGGAGCACCATGAGCCAATCGGAGGGACGCGCACCGGCGAGAACTGCCGCGGCGGCTATCGTCAGAAACACGATGCCGATATTAAAGGGGCGCAGGAGTTTCAAGTAGCCGACGGTCGAGCTAGAATTCACTGACGAGTCTCACGTGTAATTTTGCCGTGCTGAATGTATCACCTTGTCCGAACGCGACGCTGACGCCGATCAAACCCAGCGGTGAGTCCAACCGTACACCGACACCATACCCGAGTCTGGTGAATTCGCTCTGAGCCAGTCCCAGCACCTGCTGATCGGGAGAGAAAACATATCCTGCGTCGAGAAATCCAAAGAGATATGAGCGTCGCCCGACGAGCAAGCGATACTCGATGCTGGACCACGCAAGCCGCGACCCGAGGAACTGCGCCTCGCGATAGCCACGCAATGTCGATGCCCCGCCAAGCCGGTAGAGGTCACTCATTTCTACCGTCTTGCTTCGAACGTCACGCGCATATATCGATGCGGCTAGAACCTGGCGGCCAAAGATCGACAGGAAATGCTCGAAATCAAAACTGAGCCGCTGGGTCGTGCTGCGAGTGTCCCCTCCGGGCAGAACCGGCCTTGTTATGTCCTTGACGCCGGTGTAATATTCTGTCCGATAGCGGAATCCGCTGGTTGGAGTCTCAGGATCATTCCGGGAATCGTACGAAATCGACACTCCGAAGTTTCTGGTCCGGCTCTCGTTCATCACCCTGGCACCGTAGCCCTCACTCGGAAAGACATTCGACTGGGAGAATGAGATTCCGACAGTCCAGTCGTGCAGCAGCATGACGTCAGCGTTGATGGAATATCGGCGCAGTACATACGTTGAATCCTGCTTTCGCTGAAAGAACGCTCCCTCAGCCTCCACAGGGAAGCCCGCCACCCAGGGTTCCCGATAGTGCAGTTCGACCTCCTGGGTGCTCTGGTTCTCGCGATACCAGCGTGCGGACAGCTTTCTTGCCGTGCCCAACAGATTGCGGAACTCCACGTTGAGAAGGCCCATCAGATATCCGTCGATACCGGAGCCGGCTGGAGGAACGTAGCCGACAATGCCATCGAAACGATTGGGATGGCCCTCCTGCACCTTGATGAGCAAGCCGGTGGAACCGTCCGGATTGATGAAGACTTCGGGCAACGAAACCGAGGAAAACAGCTGCAGCCGGTCGAGATTTCGTTTGATCCTTTCCTGTTCGTCTCCCTGCAGGATCTCGCCATTGGTGATTCTCATCTCCCTGAGGATCACATCCGTTTTCGTGGTGGTGTTCCCCTCGACGAGCACTGATCCGAGTCGCGCGAGACTGCCCTCGGAGACGGAGAGTTCCACCGCTGCTTGTATGCGGTCATCGCGCTCCTCGAACGAGATATCCACGATCTCAATCCTCGCAAATGGATGACCGCTTCGTTCATACAGCTTGAGGAGGGTCTGAATATCCCGCTCCAGGACCGGAGGATGAAAAGGGGCCCCTGTCCGCGTCTCCATTGAAGCCACAAGCTGGCTTTCGTGCAGCGCTCTCACGCCGCTGACCTGCAACAAAGAGACATACGCCGGCTTCCCCTCGCTGACCCAGATCGAAAGGTCGGATGCATCGCCCACCTCCGACTGAACAACTGCGACTGAATCAATCCGAGCAAAGACATAGCCTTCGCTTACATATCGAGCAACGATACGCTCCAGGTCCCCTGCGACGAATGGTCCCCCCTCTCGGCTCTCCATCCACGACTTTATCTCTGCAGCCGAGAACGCCCGGTTTCCCACAAAAGATATCGAGTTCAGGACTCGGTGGTCCTGGGACAAAGCAGGTGTCATCGCCAGGAGAGCAACGACGAACTGCAGCACGTAGAAATGCGAAAAGCCAGGCGAAGATTCCCCCGCTCTGGCTTTTCTGTCTTGTGTCTTCAACGTCACACTCAGCGGACTCGTCCCCAAAGGTCGGTCGTCGGATACCGTAATCGATAGTCGCCAAAACCCGACTCGTCAACGAAGATGAACTGGCGGTTCAACTGATAGTAGTACCAGATTTCGTAAGGCTTCGAATTGAGCTCGAAAGGGTGGCGCTCGATATTCTCCGGGGGCCCGAAACGGATGAAGACCATCCCCATATCCGTCCTCCACCCTTCGACGTAGCTCTTGAAGTTCTGATTCGCGTATTCAACCCGTGCATAGTACTCCTCCATCAGCTCATTGCGCGGCGTTTGCGGATCGGGATCCCGCTTTGACCAGAACTCCAGGAAGCGCTTGCGCCGTTCTGTATCATCAGCCTCCTCGCGGATATATGAAAGCTCGGATTCGCGGGCGATGTAGATCAACTGATCGATCGCTTTGTCCAAGTCGAGGATAGCGACGGGAAGATCGATAGAGCGAACCGTGAAGGTCCGTGAGGTGGTTGCCTTCAGACCTCTGTGTGCTTCCGCAGCGTCCCCTGCCGGAACAGCATCAACTGTCAGGAAGTACGACCCCATCGGCAGGTTCAGGTCATCAACCTTCAGAAACACCTGGCTCCTCTTGCCGGTCACCGCTTCGGGCTCATTACGCTTGAACACTTCTGATTTCTTGAGATTGAGGATCTTCCACGTGATGTCGAGGGTATCGATCGCCGGAGGAGCATAGGCCTCGAAGAACACGAAGAACCCGTCCGAGATTCGATTGACATTTCCCGAGATGATCGGCACGATAGTCTTCCGTTCCCCGTCCGTTGTAAGGCGGCTGACGAGCATGATATCGCTCAGACTCAGGGGATCTTTCGCGAAGTCGGTAACCATCAAGGATCGCCGTATCTGCGCGCTCTTCTGTGACTCCTGGTCGCGAACCCGCACCGTGATCTGGTATGTGCCAGGATCAACATCGAGGCTGCGCTGAGTAAGATTGTACACCCTGTTGGAGGTTGTTTGACTGAAGTCGGCCACGCGGACTTCGACGCTCCACAGGCGTTCGTGAACAAGCTGCTGAGCCGTCGTGTATATGCTGAGGGTTACCTCATAGCGAGCGACGTAATAGTCCCCCTCCTTGAGGAAGCGGATCTCCTCATGAGACACCTGAACGTATGCCTCGATTCGCGACTTCTGCGGCTGATTGGAGGCGTACGCGATGGCATCGAAATGGAAAGTCGGGCCGGCATCCGCCCGTGATTGCCCCATCTCAACCTGCGCGTGGACAGCTCCCCAGCCTGCAACGAGCCCCGCAAGAACTGCCGATCTTAACACCGATATGGCTTTCATACTCTGTTTTCCTTCCCTCAAGGTGAGAGGCTTCCTCCCTCAATCTCCCCGAATAAATCATACTCTGTTGCATCCACGACGCGGACTGAGGCAATACTTCCTTCCGACAATCCGTTGCTTGAAGTGACATATACTTCCTGGTCAATCTCGGGGGCGTCCCACTCCGTTCGTCCGACGAGAAAATCTCCCTCTCGACGATCGAAGAGCACGTTGACCGTGCTGCCAATCAGCGACTGGTTACGTTCCAGCGATATCCCTTGCTGAAGCTGCATGATCCCGTCCCGTCGCGCCTCCTTCACCTCTTTGGGAATCGGATCTCCGAGATCATACGCTGCCGTTCCGTCTTCTTGCGAGTACGTGAATACCCCCAGCCTGTGGAATTTCATCTGACTCACAAAATCGCAGAGGATCTCGTAGTCCCTCTCCGTCTCGTTCGGGTAACCTACAATGAGCGTGGTGCGGAGAGCGATGTCGGGCAATTTCTCTCGGATGCTCTGAATCAGTTCTCTCGTCGCACGGCGCGTGACGCCCCGCCGCATCGACCTCAGCACGTCATCCGATGCGTGTTGCACAGGAATATCGAGATACCGACAGAGCTTCGGCGATTCGCAGTAGACATTCAAGATACCCATCGGGAATTTCGCCGGGAACGCGTACATCAGCCGGATCCATTCGATGCCCCCGATTGTCGTCACTCTCCGCAGCAGCGTCTCCAAACGACGTTCACCGTAGCGGTCGACCCCGTAGTACGTCGTGTCCTGACCGATAAGAATCAGCTCCTTCACGCCTTTGTCGGCCAGACGCTGTGCCTCCCCAACGACTTCCTCAAGCGGTCTCGTCCGGTGGGTTCCGCGCATCAGGGGGATCGCACAGAACGAACACGGGTGATCGCAGCCCTCAGAGATCTTCAGGTACGCAGAATGAGACGGAGTCGAGAGCACCCTCTCCCCCAGGAGCTCCTGCCTGAAGTCCACGCCCAATTCGGCCACGACCTCCCTGAGGTGGTGAGACCCGTAATAGGCATCGACGTCGGGGATCTCCTGCGCCAGCTGCTCTGCATACCGCTCGGAAAGGCATCCCATCACCACCACTTTCTTGAGCCTTCCGATATTCTTTCGCTGAACGGCCTCCACGATCGCGTCGACGGATTCCTGTTTGGCCGCTTCGATGAATCCGCACGTGTTGACGACAGCGATCTCCGCGTCTTCCACGTCCTCGACAAGCCGGGCCCCGTTCCCTCCCAGCTGCCCGAGCAAGAGTTCGGTGTCGACGACGTTCTTCGAGCAACCCAGAGTTATGACGCTGATACCGGGCCCACGTTTCCTCTTCATTCCATCCACGATCGTTCTCACGATAACACAACAAAATCTATATAAAGATACACAATGGGCGCCACAAAAACCAGACTATCGAAGCGATCGAGGACGCCGCCGTGCCCGGGTATGATCGAAGAGGAGTCCTTTACTCCGGCATCGCGCTTGAATCGCGACTCTACCAAGTCACCCAACTGACCGAAGATCCCGACGACAGCGCCGAGGACCAGAGCGTTCGTCAGAGAGAGATAGTCCAGCACGAGTGCACGCGCCGCGATCATGGTGAGGATCGCAAAGACGAAGCCTGCGATAGCACCCTCCCACGATTTCTTCGGACTCACGCGCTCGAAAAGCCGGTGCCGCCCGATGGAGAGACCGACGAAGTAGGCAGCGGTATCGCAAACCCAAATGGTAGCGAGGATCGAAACGACCGTGTACCCACCCCATCGGGTAATGGCGTGGAGTTGACCTTGGTCGGCGAAACTCGTGGGAAAGAATTTGTGGACTGGAAAACCGTAGGGAAAGAGCTCGCGCGTCGAGATCAGTGTGCCGTAGAAAAGCGAAATGAAGACCACACCGAGAACCGTTGTCCCGAGGTTCAGTGTGGGAGATCCCTTCTGGCGAAACAGTTCGATTAAGAGCGCAATAAGGATGAAGAGGAGCAAGACCACGAGCAGGAACTGCAATTGGGAGAACATCGAGAGCTGTATCCCCCTGCCCTCAAAATAGCTGAATATGTCCACCTGAAGGCGTTCATAGACGAACGCTCCGTTCACCACGAAGCCGGCGAGGATGCCGGCGGTTTTCAGCGGGAAGGCACCTTTCTTCTCCGCGAGCTTGTAGAACTCGTGGAGGGATAGACCCGAGAGGAGCGCGACAAAAGCGAAGAAGAGATATCCTCCCTCCATCGTGATCCAGATGATGGAAGGTATAGCCACAGCAGCCACGGCAATTCGGGTCGGCAGACCTCCGAAACGCGATGTTGTCAAGCTTTTTTTCCTCGCTCAATGAGATGATGGCTGTTCACATCGTTGCCTGGTTCGAGGCGGTTGGCTGGAACGGTATTCGCAGTCTGTTCACTCCTCACCTCCTGCCTGGACGCTGCTGGTAACGCGCAGGTACGACGAAAATGATACGGTGAACAGAGCAAGAAACAGGAACAGCTGCGCAAGAATCATCGGCATGTTGATGTCGGATCCTTCCGTCGCTCCCAGCACCATCTGATCATCCATCCGGAAGTATGCCACGACTACCGCGAGGACGTTGTTCAGGAAGTGGACGGTCATTGCCAGGACGATGCTCTTCGAACGCATTCGCAGGTAGCCGAAATACCATCCGAGGATCATCAGCGGTATGATGGCGAAGGGATTGAAGTGAAATGCGCCAAAGATGATCCCTGTGATCAAAGCTGCCCGAGCAGGAGTAATGACGCGTTCGAAACTGCTCTGGATCAGCCCGCGAAAGAGCAACTCTTCAATGACAGCCGGGGCAACAGCAACAACCAAAATTACAAAGAGGAGCTCAGGCACCGTCTGGGATGACACCAGCGTTTTGAACATCTCCTGAATCATCTCTTTGAGCGGCTCCACCAGCCTTTGGATGTCCTCCGGCAAAGGGATGCGATCCTGAAAGAAGAGGTAGATCTGGAAAACCTCTTGGAGGAAGATCAGGCCGAGGGAAGCGAATATGGTCTCGCCGACCCGGGGCATGCGCCATGGGAATACCGCCGACGCCTTCCTGCTCAGCAGACGGGCGAAGAGGAGGGTGGGGAGAAGAATGAAAAGCGTCTGGCCGACGATGGTCAGTGTTCTGTGCTGCATCACATTCTCAGGCGTGACCCTCGTGCCGATCAAGAAGAAAGTCAGCGTGCCGCCGACGACCTGGTAGAGAAGGAATATGAGGAAGAGACAGATCAGGGCAAACGCCGCCGGCGAGATGTTGTATCGCTGGAGGAAAGAAGGCTCTTGCTGCGGCAACGGCCTCCCATCCGGCGTGCGGTCGACGTGTTCGGTCATCTACGAGACCTTGGGCAATTGAGATTTGATCATCGCGGCCAGGAGGGGCACCATGATTTCGTGATGCCCTGTGAAGGAGTACCCGCGGCCGTGCCGCTGGGTGGGGCGCTCAACCACGTTCACACAAGGCCGGTACTGACGGATCATATCGAAGTCTGCCGTGCTGAAACCTCTCGCAGGGTAGCCCAGGTTCCGCGCAACGGTGAGTGCCTTGAGAAACACCTCCGGGAGAATCACTGCTGATCCGATGTTCAGCACGACGCCGCCATTCCTCAGATCTTTCACGGAGTTGGCAAGAATCTTGAAATCCCGAAACGTCATCTCGCCGGTCGCTGCGCCATCCATCGTCGGCTGCTGATGGACGGTGTCCGTCCCTATTGCAGCGTGCACGGTCACGGGAACGGCGTATGCATAGCATGTTGCCAGAACACTCAACGATCGATAGGGGCCCTTCAGCGCGTGGATCTTCTTGGCCAGCGCCTCACCGTACCCGTCCTTCGACTCGCCGAACGCCTCGACGAGCGCCTTGTTGATGAAATCTCCCGTTTCCTTCGACATCCCGAACTTCCCATCCAGGATGTTCGCGGCCACATCCTCCGACGTCTTTCCCCACATCGCTGTTTCGACGTCGTGGATGGCGGCCGCGCTGTTCATCGCGACGTGCGTCACGATCTTGCGCCTGACGAGATCGTTCATGACCGGTGACAGGCCAACCTTGATAACGTGTCCCCCCATCATTACGATGACCGGCTTTCGCTGCTTTCGTGCACGAACGATGTCGCGGACGAGATCGCGGAGTTCCTGTGCTGCCAAGATTCGTGGAAGCGAGTCCAGGAACTGGCTCACGCGTGCTTTCCGTGGATCAACCAGCCGGGCGAAATCATCTGGCGTCACTTTGCTGGCCCGACTGCGGATGGATATCGTCTTGACGCCGACCAGGGGAAGTTGCTTGTAGCGAGACATGATCAGCCTATTTGACTTTTGCGTTGATGTGTCCAAAAACTCCGGAATACTCCCGCAGTTCCGCATCTATGGAGCCGATGATGACCTTCGTGCTCACCTTGACCGGGATCTTGCGCTCGTCATCGGTAAGCCAGATCAAGACTCGCCCCTCGCTCTTGAACAATCCTCCCTCCTTGATCAACGGCTCAACGATGATGCAGTCGAAGGTCCCCGCGTCAACCTCGACCCGCTGGCGTCCGAGAAACTTGACGGCAAGCGTGTAGGTCGTGTCTTTGTAGAAATTCTGGAGCATGATCTTCTCCCCGGGACGCGAGGAAGTGTAGTCGAGAGTCCGGACGTAATAAAACGCAGAGACGACGTCGTGGACATATGGGGGTATGGGATACTGTTTCCCCTCAGCATAGGCGATGTTATTCACCTGGTCGAAAACAGCGCTGAAGTCGCGTTTGTACCTCCCTTCCCTCACCTTCTGTACAAACTTCCAGGGGAAGACTCCGCTGACATCTAAGTAGGTCTCGTACCGGTCTTCAACCCTGTAAATCCAGGAAAACGTCGGCGTTGAGTTGACCGTGAACACCACCTCGTAGCACGGTCGCCCGAACAAGGTGTCTGTCCTCGGAATACTCATGACGGCCTCCCCAGCAACAAAGAAGCCGTATCCTACGTCGAAGACGAGCCGCTCGCCCACTGCAAACGCCGATTGGGGCTTGAAGCGCAAGTAGACATCCGTTTGGTACGAGGAATTCCTCGCTTGCAGCGCCTTCGTCGCGAGAGAATCCTGCGCCGAAAGGAGAGCGCCACCGATCGTGACTTCAGCTAGCCAAAAAGCGAGAACGCGTCTCATAGCTTCAGATTTGCCCGATGCTCTTTCTTTGCGATTCGACCAGACTACCCGCGGCACGTCGCACTTCCTCAACCGTTATCTGATCCATACAGTCGTTTCCCTGGCAAGGTCCTCCTTTACAACGAGGACATGCCGCACTATCGGCGGTAAAGACCACTCTCTTGGTCGTTAGCGGCCCCCAGCGTCGGGGACCGCATTCGCGTATCGGCGGATAGAAACCGATCACCGGAGTCCCGACGGCGGCGGCGATGTGCAAAGGCCCTGTTGAGTTCGAAACGAAGAGATCAGCCGAGCGAAGGAATCCGGCGAGCGCCTTCAACGAGAGTTTACCGACAAGCGGAATCGCCTTCCTCCCTGAAAGCTCGACGACCAGGTGAACAAGAGATTCCTCGTTCGCGGCGCCCGTCACCACAACGCGGAAACCGTCATCCGTGAGCGCTGTGGCCAGTTTTCCGAAGTTCTGCGGGCTCCAATCCCTGGCCGAGCCACCACTCCCCGGATGCAGGACCGCTACCGGGCCGCCAACATCCAGGCCGAGCCCGCTCCATACGACCCGGGCGGATTCTTCGTCCTTCAAACTAATTGGCAGCACCGGGCAAGGGACACTCGATGAGTTGCAGCCAACCGCTTTGAGCAACGATAGGTTGTACTCTGCCTCGTGCTTCTCCGCCGTCTTTCGATGCTCGAAAACCCTCGTATTGAAAAGGAACGAATACCAGCGGTATCCCGTTCCGACCCGAACCGGGATGCCGGCAAGAAACAACAAAACTGCGACCCGGAGTGTGGGGTGGGCCACAACGGCCAGATCGAATTTGAGGGATCGGAGTTCAGAAAGGAATGAGAAAAAAGGCTTCGGCTCACCATTTTGATCAGAGACGATCGTCTCGTCCAAGCCGATGAATCCCCCGGCAAGCTCCCGTGTGTAGCTTCGAAGGAGCATCGTGATTCTTGCAGCCGGAAACGTCGATCGCAGGATGGTCACCATCGGAAGTGAAAGAACCACGTCACCGATCCTGTCGGTACGTACCACGAGCACGTTGTGGAATCGATCTTCTTTCACCACGGTGAGCGCGTTAGCCGACAGTCAATATACGGCAAGGTGTGGTGAGGCGCAAGAAACGTGGCGGTCGATCGGTAGGAAGAGCATGGGAACTCTCTGTTTCTTGAACGAAGGTTCACGATATGAAGACCTTCGCCACTTCCAACAAGAGCGACGGTCGATTCCAGAGAGCTGTGCGGAAAATGCCTCCGACGGTTCTTTTCTCTTCAGGGAGCTTGCGCGCTTCGTCACAGAGCTTGTTCAGTGTCTCGTCGCTGAATTCGTAGATCGCCTCTTTGATGCAGTAGAACACCTCGTGACGCCAACCGAGTCGCTTGTGCCAACGCGCTTCGTATTCTCTGAGAAATGTCAGATCGTTCCGCCGGATCGCCTCGGCGGCCACTTGCCCTGCCAGCATTCCCCCGATCATCCCGCTGATGATGCCGCCTCCTGACACCGGATTGACTTGATGAGCCGCATCGCCAACCAGGATGACGTTGTTCTTCACGATCTCATCGCATGTCGTGGCACATGGGACACCGCCTGCAATCCTTGTGAGGACAGCAGCGTTTGGATATCGTTTTTCGATGAAATCTTCCAGGTATCGCACCGGAGCTCGCTCTTTCGCGGTCTCCACGCTGATACCAATACCGACATTGGCGGTGTTTCTTCCTTTGGGAAACACCCACAAATATCCGCCGGGGGCAACCTTCTCGCCGAAGTAGAAGTCGAGGATACCATCCTCCACGCTCACACCGGACAACGTCACCTGTGCGCAGCTCTCCATGTCGTGGATGTGGCACGTGGTGTCGATCCCTGCCCATTTCCCAACCCGGCTCTCCACGCCGTCCGCCCCCACAACAACCTTGGAGCGGATCTCCACCTTCTGGTCCTTTATGAGAGCACGCACACCCTCGATCTTCCCGTTCACCTTGAGGAGATCATACACATAGGCCTTCGTCACAAGTTCTGCACCTTCCTGCACAGCCAGCTTTGCCAGCTCATAGTCGAAGATGCGTCTCTCGAGGATGTACCCGATTCCGTCGAGTCGCGGTACAATTGAATTCCCATTGGGCACAACGATTCGGAACTTGCTGACGGTAGCGGCGATCCACTTCGGGTCGGGTTCGATAAACTGAGCCACACCTTCGTGACTGACCGCTTCCGCGCACCGAACCGGGTATCCGACATCGCGATCTTTTTCCAGAACCATCACTGACGCACCATCCGCTGCCGCATACCTCGCCGCCGTGGAGCCAGCCGGCCCTGCGCCTACCACAATGACGTCGTACAAGTCTTTCATATCCCAAATCAGAATGACGGTGGATGATCCTGTGGAAGCGACAGGACTCTGGGGAGATGTTCGATGCCTTCACGATGAAACTCGATGACCTCCCACGGGCAGGCCCAGACGCACTTCCGGCAATTGGTGCATCGCTCGTCGATGATGCGGATTTCCGCCTCCAGCAGCTCGATGGCATCCTCGGGGCAAACGCCGACACAGCACCCGCAAAAATCGCATTTTCCCGGGACGATGTAGATCATCAATGGCGTGGTACGTTTCACAGGACGACTCGGGTTTCCCTCTTCCTTATCGTTTTGAAAAGTCATTTGACGTCATTCCGGCGAAAGCCGGAATCCAGAACACAGTGGAGTCCCAAGTCCTTGAAAGATTTTGGCTGCCGACGTGCAGGACCGGCATAATGCCTTTTTCGCCTTCTCCGATCCGTCACGAATCTGATCCGTATGCGTGATTCACGCGGGCTCATCGGCCCGGTCCGCCTGAAGCTGATGAATGCGTGACACCAAGTCTTGGATCTCAAGATTCAATTGCAGTGCTTCCGGGGTACCGGACCTTACATCTTTTTGCATACGATGTTTTCGCTCGAACTCTCTCTTCAGACTGGCAAGCTGTATTGCTTTGAGTGCACTCTCCGCGATCTCTCTTGGGTTAGCCGGGGAGAGCTCCTTCTCCTGCTGCATTCTGGATCCGAGCACGTGGCGCTCGAGAATGGCTTCGGTCAAGATCTCTCTGAGCTCAGCATCTTGAATCTGCAAGAGCAGGTCGTTGACGTCCACTGATCCGGTTTCTTCGAATCTTCTCTGTCCAATCTCAATGAGTTTCCTAACCCGCCCGTCAGCTAAGTCATTCGCGTGAACGTTCGAAAGAATGAAGCTGATCAAATCTCTCTGGTTCTCCAGTAACGACATCAGTATCTCCCTCTCGGGTTGAGGTATTTCAACGCGACCTGCCGGCACAGTGTCGCCTTTCTGTTCGGGCATGTGCTGGATCAATGGCGCATCCGCTCGCACCCTGCTCGTCCCAGTCCCCACCCATTTCTCCAATTCTCCGTAAAGCTCAGACTCGTAGATATCGTATTTGTTTGAAAGTTCCTTGATGTAGAATGTCCTTTTTAGCCCATCCTTCATCTTCGCGATCGACTGTACGATGGACCGAACCGCCTGTGCCTTACCCTCGGGAGTCGAGAATGCGCCGGAGCGCCGAAATTGTCTGGCCTTGAACTCCATGAACGAGATCGCTTGCTCAGAGAGCTTCAAGAACTCCTTTCCGCCGAACTTGCGAACAAACGAGTCCGGGTCTTCGCCTTCGGGAAGCTCGACGATAGCCACATCGAGATCCTGCGCCAGCGCGACATCGAGGCCGCGCAGCGTGGCGTTTGAGCCCGCAGAATCGGCGTCATAGACCAGCGTCAGCTTCTTGCAGTACCGGCTGATGAGCTGAACATGTTCTTCCGTCAACGCTGTCCCGCTTGACGCAACCACGTTTCGTATCCCCGCCTGATATAACGAAATCAGGTCCGCATAGCCTTCGACCATGAGAGCGGTTTCTTCGGAACGAATGGCATCTTTAGCGTGAAACAGCCCGAAGAGGATCCGGCTCTTGTTGTAAATGAGAGTCTCCGGCGAGTTGATGTACTTGCCGAGCGGGTCATCCTCCCTCAGCTTCCGCGCACCGAAGCCTACGACACGCCCCGAAGCTGAGAAGATTGGAAACATTGCCCGGCCCCGGAAGTAGTCATAGTCCGATCCGTCCTCCCGCGTCCGGATCAACCCCGCCTTGAACAGGTCCTCGCGGGCAATGCCTTCTTCCCTGGCCCGCCCCAGCAGCCCGTCCCAGGCATTCAACGAGTACCCCAGCCCGAAGGTCCGGATCGTCTCGTCCGAAAACCCGCGATCGTGGAAGTACTCGAGAGCGCCCCTCCCCTCGTCTGTTTTGGCAAGGTTGTTATAAAAGAAAAGGCCGGCGAATCGGCAGGCGCTGTAGAGGCTCTCGATCTCGCTCTGCTGTTGTTGGTCAGCATCGGTGTAGGAGATCGTGATACCCGCCCGTTCGGCAAGCGATCGTACTGCTTCGGTGAAGGAGACCTTCTCAAATTCCATCACAAAGGTAAAGACGTTCCCACCTTTGGCACAGCCGAAGCAGTGATACACCTGTTTTTCAGGGCTCACCGTGAATGATGGGGTCTTTTCCTGGTGGAAGGGGCACAGACCGACGAAATTCTTCCCCCTTTTCTTCAGCCGCACGTGCTGCGCAATGACGTCAATGATGTCGTTGGAGGAGCGAATTTCTTCAATCTTTTCGGGCGGGATTCGCATATCGGGCTCAATGTAGAGAAATATGGAGGGACAAGCAACAACACCAGGGGAGGTCAGACATTCTTATCTGACCAGAAAGGACCAAAAGTCATTCTGAACGGAGCCCTGCCTGCTGGCAGGCAGGGAAGCGGAGTTGAGCCATAGGCTCATGAGCCTCCGGCTCAGAAGAATCTGGTTTTTTGAATCAGATTCTTCGTCCCGCTTGGGAAGCAGTGGGACTCAGAATGACTTTTTGGTCAGTCTCACATCAGTGCCCACCAATTGAAAACCCTCCTGGTCAATGAGAACAGGAGGGTTTCGAATTGCAGTCGCTCTCCGTAAGTAAGAAGAGATAGCAGCGATTAGTACATATCACCACCCATACCTGGATGCGGCATCGGTGGTGTTTCTTTCTTCTCCGGCTTCTCAACGACTGTAGCCTCGGTGGTGATGAGCAATGCAGCGACGCTTGCGGCGTTCTCCAAAGCGATCCTCGTCACCTTCGTCGGGTCGATGACTCCAGATTTGACCAGGTTCTCGTACTGCTCAGTCTGCGCGTTGAAGCCATAGTCGTCTTTTCCATCTTTCACCTTGTTGACGACCACAGAGCCTTCAAGGCCGGCGTTCTGCACGATCCAGCGGATGGGCTCCTCAAGCGCCCGTCGGACGATCTCGACGCCGATCTTCTGGTCATCGTTCTCGGTCTTGGTCTCATCCAGCTTCTTCATGCATCGCAGGTAAGCAACGCCGCCACCCGGCACGATACCTTCCTCGACAGCTGCGCGTGTTGCATGGAGCGCGTCCTCCACGCGGGCCTTCTTTTCCTTCATCTCCACCTCCGTCGAGGCGCCGATTTTGAGAACGGCCACGCCGCCGGAGAGCTTGGCCAGCCGCTCCTGGAGCTTCTCCTTATCGTAGTCCGATGTCGTCTTATCGATCTGCTGCTTGATCTCGTTGATGCGTTTCTTGATGTCGTCCTTCTTTCCGGCACCCTCGACGATCGTGGTGTTGTCCTTGTCGATCGTCACGCGCTTGGCCGTGCCGAGGTACGACAACTGAGCGTTCTCCAGCTTGAAGCCTTTCTCTTCAGAGATGACCGTGCCGCCCGTCAGAATTGCGACGTCCTCCAGCATAGCCTTGCGACGATCGCCGAAGCCCGGGGCCTTGACGGAGCAAACCTTGAGGGTCCCGCGAAGCTTGTTCACCACCAGCGTAGCCAGAGCTTCGCCTTCTACCTCTTCAGCGATGACGAGGATGGAACGACCGGACTGTGCAATCTTCTCCAGCAGCGGGAGAAGATCCTTCATCGCACTGATCTTCTTATCGTGGATAAGGATGTACGGATCCTCAAGTACAGCTTCCATGCTCTCGGCGTCGGTCACGAAATAGGGCGAGAGATAGCCGCGATCAAACTGCATGCCTTCGACGACATCCAGCGTCGTCTCCGTCCCTTTGGCCTCCTCAACGGTAATCACGCCGTCCTTGCCCACCTTTTCCATCGCGTTGGCAATCAACTCACCGATCGCCCGGTCATTATTGGCAGAGATTGCCCCGACCTGCGCGATCTTCTCCTTGTCGTCACCGACAGTCTTGCTCATCTCCTTCAAACCCTCAACGACCTTCACAACGGCGACATCGACCCCGCGCTTGAGATCCATCGGGTTCGCACCGGCCGTGACGTTCTTCAGGCCCTCGCGCACGATCGCCTGTGCAAGGACCGTTGCGGTCGTCGTGCCGTCACCTGCGACGTCGGAGGTCTTGGACGCAACCTCTCGCACCATCTGAGCGCCCATGTTCTCGACGGGATCGGTCAACTCAATTTCTTTTGCCACGGTCACACCATCTTTTGTCACCGTCGGCGCGCCGAATTTCTTGTCGATGACGACGTTACGTCCTTTCGGACCCAGCGTTACCTTCACTGCATCTGCAAGTTGGTCAACACCACGCTTGAGAGCAGATCGGGCATCCGATTCATAGCTGATCAACTTTGCACCCATTGCTTTTTATCTCCTTTCGTCAAATGTTACTTTTTCGGCATGATGGCGAAGATGTCGCTCTCGCGCATGATGAGGAGTTCCTCACCGTCGATCGTGACCTCGGTTCCGGAGTACTTGCCGTAGAGCACGCGGTCGCCAACTTTTACTTCCATCGGAATGAGCTTTCCGTCGTCGGACACCCTTCCCGGTCCGGCAGCGACGACCTCCCCCCATACCGGCTTTTCTTTGGCCGTGTCGGGTACGATGATTCCCCCTTTGGTTTTCTCTTCGGCCTGCGATGGCTTCACGACAACGCGATCAGCCAATGGCTTGAGAGTCATAGAAGTAACCTCCTTTGTAAGGTTTTATGGTTAAAGAACTTATGGTAGGACTTGGCTTCTTAGCACTCTGTTGGATTGAGTGCTAATAATATAAGGGAAAAACGGATTGCTGTCAAGAGGGGTCAGGCCAGGTAGAAGTCCAACCTCTGCACGGAAAACCTTCCGAAGGTTCTGTCCGTAGCTCCCTGACCTTCGGAAGATTCAACAAAGAGAAGTCGTCGGACCTCCTACCTGCTAGGGGCTTTTCTGGCCCGCGATGATCAGCACATACTCGCCCCTGGGGGGCTTTCTGGAGAGCTCATTGAGAACGGACGTGACGGGTCCCCTCACGATCTCCTCGAATTTCTTGGTCAGCTCCCGGGCTACCACGACATGCCGGTCGCCCCAGTAGCTCTGGATCTCAGCCAGTGTCTTGAGAACTCTATGGGGGGATTCGTAGAGGATGATCGTCCTCGTCTCGGAACGAAGGGTTTCGAGCTTCGTCTTCCTCCCCTTCTTTTGGGGGAGGAATCCCTCGAAAACGAAGCGATCCGTCGGCAGCCCGCTGACGACCAAAGCCGAGATGAACGCCGCCGCGCCCGGGATAGGGACAATCGGGATCGAGTGAGAAAGCGCTTCACGTACCAGGTAGAAGGCGGGATCCGAGATTCCCGGTGTGCCCGCGTCAGAAACCACCGCGATGGACTGCCCCGTCAGGAGTTTCTGGAGCAGCTCAGGCGCGCGCCGCCGCTCATTGTAGCTGTGGTAGCTCACCATCGGCTTGGTGATACCGTAGTGATCGAGAAGAATCTTCGTTTTGCGTGTGTCCTCGGCTGCGATGAGGTCGACGGAAGAGAGAACCCGCACAGCGCGGTAGGTGATATCCTCCAGGTTGCCGATGGGGGTGGCAACGAGATACAAACGACTTTCGGAAGGTCTCGAAGGATCAGCTTGATCCTTCCGAAGGTTCTCTCTGCTCAGACCTTCGGAAGGCTCTTCAACCCCGTGTGCCAGGGCGAATTGCCGATAATCCTCTCCATCTTTGAAAAAGGTGTTTCTCAGGGTCAAATCCGTGATCGCAGGTTCTCGTAGCCCACACCAGACGGAGAAATCCGAGAACTCCCAAGCCTCGGGTCTTTCAACCAGATGGGCATTGACGGGATTCATGTGGATGTAGCGTATCAGCTGCAATGCGTATTCGTCCGAATGAACACGTTTTGCTTTTGACCTCGCCTCGAAAAGAGTTCCCGAATGCTTCCGCTGGAGATTCGCGGCCTGAACAAAAGCGTTGAATACGGTCTGCAAGAACTTCGAGATTGAGCCCTGACGTTCTTGCCTCAACACGAGGTGATAATGGTTCGGCAGGAAGCAGTAAGCCACTACCCTGACTCCGAGACGAGGGGCGTGCTTTCGGAACAGACTCACAAGGTAGGTGTAATTTGCTGGAGAGAAGAATATCGGGGCCTTGTGCGCACCACGATTGTATACGTGGTAGTATTCCTCGTCCGCAAATCTCATTAGATCTGGCCTTGATAACCTTCAGAAGGTCATGCTAGGTCCCCCAATCACGCAGATAGCGGAAATCGACATCAATTGTTCGGTTGGAAACCTTCGCAATGAGCGGCAACCGGCGCTTGAATTGGCTCTTGCGGATGAGCCCCTTCACTTTGTCAATAAGCTCCTGCTCGAATCCGAGCGAGACGAGCTCTTGATCGGTCCGGCGCTCGTCAACCAAATGGTAAAGCAGCGAATCAAGGCGGGCGTACACAAGGCCCAACTCGCCTTCATCTGACTGCCCTTCCCAGAGATCTGCGGTAGGTGTCTTCTCGACGATGGACTGCGGCACACCGAGTGCCCGCGCCAGCTGCCATACCTGCGTTTTGTAAAGGTCACCCAGCGGATTGATCGCGGAAGCCGTGTCGCCGTAGAGCGTCCCGTACCCGACCAACAGTTCCGTCTTGTTGCTCGTACCGATGACGAGCGCCTGCTCGCGCGCTGAGATGTCGTACAACACAATCATTCTCACGCGCGCCATCACGTTCCCGCGCCGCACGCGATCCGTCACCTTCCACCGGTCACAATAGGCGTCGACCATCGGGGAGATGTCCACAAGCTCGGACCGTATGCCGAGTCGGTCGATCACCACCTGGGCATCTTTAACGCTTTGGGGGCTGCTGGTTTTGTAGGGTAGGATAACGCCGAGCGTATTTTCTTTTCCGAGCGCTTCCGAGGCGAGGCAAGCACTTACTGCAGAATCAACGCCCCCGGAGACACCTACTACGCCCTTCTGAAAACCTGCGCTTTGCGTCTCGTCTCGCACGAACCCGACGAGCAGCTCCTTCACGAGGTCCATATTGAGCTCGAGACCCCCGTTTGGATCTTTCGGCACCGATTCCACGTTAGCTCCTGATGCGTTACCGGAATGCGAAATCACTAATTTTCAACCAAGTTTCCCCGGCGCTATATCGCCCGCACACCGCGATCGTACGGTCATCCTTGCTCGCCCCGACGAAGCCCACGTACGGCAGCACCCGGCCTGATGCAGAGCGACCGTTGCTAGTCCCCCCGGCTGATGTCCATCAAGGCGGCCCGGATAATCCGGATTCCTTCATCGACTTCACCCGTGGTCAGATTCAGCGGAGGGCGGAAACGAATCGAACGGTCACCGCACCCGATCAGAATCAGGCCCTCATCGTACGCTTTGGTCCGCAACTGGTCCCTGCTCTGTGCCGAATCCAGATCGACGGAGCAGAGCAATCCCCGACCGCGTGCATTGAGAACCAGACCCGGAAATTCCTGTTGGATCAGTTCGAGATTATGCAGCAGGTAGGCTCCGACCTTGCGGGCGTTCTCGGAAAGCTTCTCCTCCTCGATGATTTCGAGAATCCTCTGAAACCTGACCATATCCACCAGATTCCCGCCGAATGTCGAATTGATCCTGCTCGGCTTGTGGAACACATTCTCCAGCACATCATCGATTCGATTGCTGCACATGAAGCCGCAAACCTGGGTCTTCTTGCCGAACGCCATCAGGTCCGGTTTCACGAAATGCTCGTGCGCCCATATCTTTCCTGTTATCCCGATACCCGTCTGGACTTCATCGAAGACGAGAAGGATGTCGCTCTCGTCGCAGACGCTCCGCAGCTCGACGAAGAACTCCTTTCGGAAGTGGTTATCGCCCCCCTCGCACTGGATAGGCTCGATAATCAGAGCCGCAATGTCGTCGGGATTGTTTATGATCGCTTGCTTGACCTGTTGAAGAGCGACGGCTTCTTCCTTCCGCACGAGGGCAAGATTCTCATTGTTCAAGGGGAATCGGATCGCCGGATTGTGGATACGGGGCCACCGGAATTTCGGGTAGTAGTTCGTTTTTGCCGGATCCGTGTTCGTCAGCGACAGGGTGTAGCCGCTCCTCCCGTGAAATGCATGGCGGAAATGGATTACCTGACGTCCGCGTTCCTCCGTGTATCCCTTGATGAAGTTCTTTCGGACCTTCCAGTCGAACGCCGTCTTCAGGGCATTCTCCACCGCCAGCGCGCCCCCGTCGATGAAAAACATGTACGGCAGATAGTCCGGCCTCGCGATGCGCGCAAAGGTCTCCACGAACTCCGCCATTTCAACGGTGTACGCATCCGAGCTAGACGGCTTATTGACCGCCACCGAGCCGAGCTTTTCGAGAAAGGCTGGCGAAGTCATCTTCGGGTGGTTCAGTCCAACCGACCCTGAAGCATAAAACGTAAAGAAATCCAGATAGCGTTTGTTGTACCGCGAATCGAAGAGATAGGCGCCCTGACTTCTTCTCAGATCGACAACGAGGTCAAATCCGTCCACCAGCATGTGTTTCGAGAGCGATGCGTGGACTTCCGTGGGGAGAATCCTGACCGGATTCCTTGTCGTGGGCTTGTTGACCGCTCGGGCCATTTCATTCTTGGTCGAACCGTCTTTCGCGGCAGCAGGGACTATTCGTCCTACACTTGTTCCAGCTATGTCACGCATATGTCACCAGAGAGTTTTCCTGTGATGTGAGAGATGTCCTTTAACCGTGCGGATTTTTCCCTCCACATCAGAAGAACTCCTGGTGTTCATAGAAGGAGATAATGTAGTGACGCCCGGCCATATCTTACCTGTCAACGCTATCGATCTGCGCGCGCTGGAGCGTGCCGCTGTAATCTACATACACCGTCTTCCATTCCGTGAAGAAATCGTAGACCGTCCAGCCCCCCTCGCGATGGCCGTTGCCCGTTTCCTTCACTCCACCGAAGGGCATATGCGCTTCGGCGCCGATGGTTGGACTATTGATGTACGTGATTCCTGCCTCGATATCGCGAATTGCGCGATACGCGTTGTTGATGTCCTGCGTGTAGATCGACGACGAGAGGCCGTACGTCGTGTCATTGCAGATGTCAATCGCCTCCTCGAAGGACTTTGCTTTGATGACGGACAATACCGGACCGAAGATCTCCTCACGTGCAACACGCATCGTGCGAGTTACATCGCCAAGCACGGTGGGCTCGTAGAACCATCCTTTCGATAACCCGTCGCCAGTGGCGTCTTTGCCGCCCGCAAGCAGCTTTGCCCCTTCAGCCTGCCCAATCTTCACATATTCATCCACGATTTGCCGCTGTTTCTCGTTTACGCATGGACCGACATCCGAGCCACTCTTGAGTCCGTCGCCTAGCCGGAGCTTCTTCGTGGCGCTGACGACCATCGACGTGAACTTGTCATACACGCTTTCGTGGATAATGAGCCTGCTGGTCGCCGTGCAGCGTTGTCCCGTCGTGCCGAACGCTCCCCACAGCACACCCTCGAGCGCCAAATCAAAGTCAGCGTCGTCCATAACGATTTGAGCATTCTTTCCCCCAAGCTCGAGGGAGACACGCTTCAGGGATCGGCTGGCGATTTCGGAGATTTTCTTTCCAACACTGGTCGAGCCGGTGAAGCTGACCAGGTCGACCTCGGGATGTTCAACCAAGGCAATACCAACCTCGGTGCCTCCACCATGGACAATATTGATGACCCCGGGCGGGATCCCCGCCTCGAGCAGAATCTCCACAAGCGTTGTTGCCGTCGCCGGCGTATCGGAAGCAGGCTTGAACACCACGGTATTCCCGCAGAGCAGCGCCGGAAATATCTTCCACGTCGGAATGGCCATGGGGAAATTCCACGGCGTGATGATTGCAGCTACGCCGATCGGTACACGAATGGCCATGTTGAACTTGCTCGGCAGTTCAGAAGGGACGGTGTGGCCGAATAGTCTTCGCCCCTCCGAAGATGCGTAATACGCGGTGTCGATGCCCTCCTGGACATCACCTCGCGTCTCCAGGAGAACCTTGCCCATCTCGCGCGTCATCTGCTGCGCGACCTCCTCCTTTCGCGAGGTCAGAAGGTCCCCCACCTTTCGCATGATATCACCCCTCCTGGGTGCAGGCACGAGGCGCCACGTATCAAAAGCCTTCCTCGCGGCTTTGACGGCCTCCTCCACATCCTCCTTGCTGGAGAGCGGAAAAGTCCCGACAAGCTCATCCCAGTTCGCCGGGTTTCGGTTTTCAAATGTTCTTCCTGATTTCGCATCAACCCATTTGCCGTTGATGTAGTTCTGGAACTTCTTTGCCATGGGGCACCTCGCGTTTAGTTCAGTCCAGTCCGACTTGATGAAAAATGTAATCAATGTGTTTCAAGCTTCGTTTCGGGTCAAAGAGTTCGTCGAGATCAGCCTTGGACAGGAGCCGGGTGACATCCTCTCGTTTCGCCAACAACACCTTGAAATCCGTCCTCTCCTGCCAGACCTTCATCGCTTCTTCCTGCACGACCCGATAGGCATCCTCGCGCTTCATTCCTTTCTTTGTCAGAGCCAGAAGCACATCCTGAGAAAAGATCAGGCCGCCCGTTCGGTTGATGTTCTCGAGCATGTGGTCAGGATAGACAAGCAGCTGTTCAACGATCTTGGTGAACTCGCCAAGCATGTAGTCCATAAGGATGCAGCTGTCGGGTATGATCACCCTTTCGACCGATGAGTGGGTGATGTCCCGTTCATGCCACAGCGCAACGTTTTCCATTGCCGCAAGGGCGTTTCCCCGGAGTACGCGCGAGAGTCCGGCGACGCGCTCACACGTTATGGGATTGCGTTTGTGCGGCATCGCCGACGAGCCCTTCTGACCTTTCGAGAAATACTCTTCGACCTCAAGAACTTCGGTTTTCTGCAGATGACGGATCTCCGTGGAGAACTTCTCAAGAGAACAGGCGCACACGGCGAGCGTGTTCATAAACTCTGCATGGCGGTCCCGCTGAAGGACCTGCGTGGAAATCGGCGCAGGCTTCAGTCCGAGCTTTTGGCAGACGAAACGCTCGACTGAGGGGTCCAGATGAGCGTAGGTCCCGACGGCACCGGAAATCTGGCCTACAGCAACGGTTTCCAGGGCATTCGCGAGGCGCTTGATATTGCGGCCGGTCTCGGCGTGCCAGAGAGCAAATTTCAGCCCGAGCGTGACCGGTTCAGCGTGAATCCCGTGGGTGCGGCCGATCATCGGCGTATGCTTGAATTCCTTGGCCCGTTTGGCAAGGACGACCAGCAACGCCTCGTGGTCCTTCAGGAGCAGCTCGGCAGATTGTTTCATCTGGATTGCCAGGGCGGTGTCGAGCACATCGGAAGAAGTCATGCCGAGATGGATGAACCGCGATTCCGGCCCGACATGCTCCCCGACGTTCGTCAGAAACGCGATCACGTCATGCTTAACCTCGCTCTCAATTTCCAGGATACGATTGACATCGAACTTCGCCTTGGACCGGATGACGTCGACAGCCTCGCGCGGGATGACGCCAAGCTGTGCCTGGGCCTCGCACGCGAGGAGCTCTATCTCAAGCCAGATGCGGAATTTGTTCTCGTCTTCCCATATGCTGCCCATCTCGGGGCGTGTGTATCGAGCAATCATAACGGATCCGTGCATTCTAAGGCGATTTCTGTTCGAGCTTAAGCTCGATATCAAGCAATTTGCGTTCGCGGTAGACCTTCAGCTTCAACACATCGCCGGGATTCGCATCGCTCAGAATGGCAAACAGCTCCTCTTCCGAATTGACCTTGTCCCCGTCTATTTCCAGAATGATGTCCCCCACTTTCATGCCGGCTCGTTCGGCAGGACTCTTCGAATAGATATCGCTCACAATCACTCCTCGCACCTCGGACAGTCCAAAGTAGCGCGCGATGCGCGCGTCCACCTGCTGCGATTCAAAGCCGGTCCAGATATCCCGCACCACCTTGCCACGTTTCCGGAGCTCAGCGACGACCTTTTTCACCTTGTTGACAGGAATCGCGAAGCCATATCCAACGAAGGCCTGGCTCACTCCCCCCGTAAAGATTATCGTGTTGATGCCGACGACTTCCCCCCTGCTGTTGACCAGCGGTCCTCCGCTGTTGCCCTGATTGATAGCGGCGTCAGTCTCGATCATATCGCGGTAAACCGAGTTGCCCTGACGACCGAGGTTCATTCCAACCGAGCTAATGACGCCCACGGTGACCGTCGGCTTATCATTGATCTCAAAGAGACCGAACGGGTTCCCGAGCGCAATCGCCCACTCACCAATGATGACATCATCCGATCGACCGAGGATCGCGTATGGAAGATCCTTGCCATCGACCTTCAGCAAGGCGATATCGGTAAGCGCATCGGATCCGACCAACTCAGCTTTCATCCGGTCGCCGCCGACGAACGTCACTGTGATTTCAGAGGCGTTCCCTGCAACGTGGTAGTTCGTGACGATGTAACCGTCGGACGAGATGACAACCCCGGATCCAAGGTTCCTTACCTGGTAGCGCTGAGGCCCGACGAACTGGCGCCAGAAATCGTCCCCAAAAAAGCGCCGGAACATCGGGTCAACCTGGATAAGGCCCGGCTGCTCCCGGATTTCTGTCACATTGATGCCCACCGTGGCGGGACTCACTTTCGCCACGGCCCGCGTGATCGCATTCTGCCGCGACTCGGTGATCTGATCCTGCGAAGGCCTATCCGGCACATTCACAGACGACGGGAGAGCACTTTCAAACGAGACATGCTGGCTTTCTCCCGCGGTCGCAGCCGCTGAGGGGCGTATGCTGTAACCGACTCCAAAGCCCAGAGCCAGCGGAATCAGCACAATCAACAGAAATGCTACCGGGTGCCTTTTCATGTCCATCCCAGAGGAAGAATTTGTGGGTCCAACCGCACACTATCCGGTCTTTGACTGCTTCCAAACCGCACTCACGACATCGTAGTGAGCAAGCAAGAGCAAGATGCTCAAAATGCATACAAAGAAAAGGAACATCCCCGATTCCGTTTGAACTGCGATGAATGTATCCACCCAGCTCCAGGGGATGATCCAGAGAATGGCCGGCGTGAGGAAAATGGAGATAAGGTTCGATGTGAGGATATCTCTGCGGAGCAATCTCCCAACCAACCACACCGTGCACCAGACAATTGCATAACTGAATCCCAGCAGTAACAGCCCTCCGGCAGTCGTAGAGAGGCCTCGCCCACCCTTGAACCGCAGCCAAATCGGATAGTTGTGTCCGGCAATGGCCCCGAAAAGGGCAACTGCCTGGCTGGAGAACTCACCCGAGAACGCCTGGCCGACTCCATACACCGCCACGAAGCCCTTGAGCGCATCCAGAATCCCCACGAGCACGCCGGTGGCTTTCGAGCCCGTCACCGAATAGGCGTTGAAACCGCCGCCCTTTCCACTCCCTTCCCTAAGTACATCAACATGATGTTTCTTCTTCACAACCAGATAGCCTGCCGGGATCGACCCGATCAGATATCCGACAAGAAAAACCGCAAGAAGGTTGAGCATATGCTGGCGCCAAATTATCGATTTTCCGGCACAAGTCGCAGGTAGAAATTACTGAAAAGGCCCACCAGAATCAAGGCAAGGGAGCCTTGAAGAAGTCGACTTCCTTGAATCCGTGACGAGACAAAAAAGGGCAGCACCGATTTGGCTGCCCTTCATCTTGTTCGAGCGAATGAGAAAACTCGGCGACTCTATTCCCCCTTGGCATCCCTTGTCATGAGGTCTTGGGTTGCTATGTACGGATCCTTTGCTTCAAACAGCACCTGATAGACTTCCGTCATGATCGGTAGCTCAATATCATGCTTCTTTTCAATTTCTCGCACGGACTTCGCGGTGGCAACTCCTTCCGCGACCATGACCATCTCCTTCAAAACATCCTGTAGTTTCCTGCCCTTGCCAACCTGCTCACCGACGTATCGATTGCGGCTGTGACGGCTCATGCACGTCACGATGAGATCTCCGACCCCCGACAGTCCTGCAAACGTTCGGGGTTGTGCACCAAGCTTCACTCCCAGGCGGGTTATCTCATAGATGCCCCGCGTCATGATGGCGGCCTTGGTGTTGTCGCCAAATCCGGCCCCATCACTGATCCCGGCAGCGATAGCGATGACATTCTTCAGTGCGCCACCCAACTCGACTCCTCGGATATCCTCGTTCACGTACACTCTGAAATATCGTGTCATGAACGCCTCCTGGACGGTCTTTGCGGTCTTCTCCTTGAACGACGCTGCTACAATTGCGGTCGGGATCTGTCGTGAGACCTCCTCCGAGTGACTCGGTCCCGAGAGGATCGCAAGGTTTTCCTTCCTCTCGCGCTCGAGTACATCCAGCAGCACCTCGGACATCGTCATAAGCGTCGTGTTCTCGATACCCTTGGCGACATTGCAGACAATGGTCTTCTCGAGATCGAGGTGAGCGATTCTCGTGATGACAGGGCGAAGATACTGAGACGGGACAGCTGCGACGATCATCGCCCGACCTTCGCATGCCGCCTCGATGTCGGCGACGATTCTTAGAGATGGCGGAAGAGGAATACCCGGAAGAAATTCGGGATTTTCATGGCGCTCCCGCATCAGCTCCGCTTGTTCCGGCTTGTACGTCCACAGGCTCACGTCGTGACCATTGCCGAGCAGAACCAATGCGAGGGTCGTTCCCCAACTTCCTGCGCCAAGAACGGTAACCTTCATGGAACCACGCGAATATCTCTCAGGGTAGATGGTGCCTCCTGGACCATTCGTTGTTCGCTACGGAACGGTCCAGCGGGGCGAGCCGAAACCTATTCACTGGGAGAGCTTGCCGGAGCCGTGCAGCTTTTCCCGAGAAAGTGCGGTGATCTTCTTCTCGGTCCCCTCGATCAAGCGCTTGATATTCTGGCGGTGAGAGTACACCAACAGCACAACGACAGAAAGGCTGAACACAATAAGTGTCTTGTAACTGTGAATTTCGTCGCCGATGATATTGTGACGCACGAAGAGTGAGAGAGGGAACGCAACGGCGGCGGAGATCGAACTCAGAGATACGGTCTTGTACGCCCAGAAGACGATCAGAAACACGCCGACCGAGATCGCGAATTCCGTCGGTGCAATACCGATCAGTACACCTGCGCCCGTCGCAATGCCCTTCCCGCCTTTGAAACCGGCAAACATGGTCCAGATGTGACCGACGATCGCAGCCCCGCCACAGATCATTTGAATGATGGTGAAATCGTCGAACGGCGTCCTGTTGTAAAAGGGAAGTGTAGGATCCCAGAACAGCCGTGCGAACAGAACAGTGGCGACCACGGCTTTGCCGACATCAACGATCGTCACCAAAAGGCCGGATTTCCATCCCAGAACGCGGAACACGTTCGTCCCGCCTGCATTGCCGCTCCCCTTAGTCCGGATGTCAAATCCGTGGACCCACTTCGAGAGCATAATGCTGGTCGGAATCGACCCGATGATGTAGCTGAGAAGCACAACAATCGCGAGGTTAAGCATTCAGTACAGCCCTCTGGTGATGGTCGATCCGAATTTGTAAGTCAAGATACATCTTCCACCATTGAGAAGCAATACGCAGTTACCTTCACCCCGGAACAATCAGAGCAGCCCCCTGGTTCTCCACCGTTCCAGAATCAGCTTGCCCAGCTCCAGATCCTCGGGTGTGGTGATTTTGATATTGTCATACGACCCTTCGACGATTCGCGCCTTGACCCCAAGGCGCTCGACCAGTGCGGTTTCGTCAGTGGAGTAGAATCTGTCTCTTCGTGCTCTTTCGAAAGCCTTCAGCAGAAGAGAAGCCTTGAAGGCTTGTGGTGTCTGAATGAGCCAGAGCGCGTTGCGGTCCAGAGTCTGGTCGAAGAACTCCCCACCAGCCGACCGCCGGATGGTATCCTTCGGTTGAACAGCGAGCACTGCCGCGTTGTACACCTTGCAGGCCCTGACGAGTTGGGAAACCCTCTTCGAATCGACGAACGGCCTCACGCCATCGTGCACAAGGACGATGTCTGACTGTCGAAGTGGCAGTCGCTTCAGCACGTTATAGACCGAGTCCTGACGCCTCTCGCCCCCCACCGTAATCTTGCTGACTTTGTGAATCCGATATCGGGAGACAAGGGTTTCCATCTCGGCGATGGACTGCTCGGGGACCGCGATCGCGATCTCGTCCACATCAGGGCAATGCTCGAACCGTTGGAGCGTGTGCACCAGGATGGGCCGATCTCGCAGTTCAAGGAACTGCTTCTTCACGGATCCCCCGAGTCTCTTGCCGGCACCCGCCGCTGGGACGATAACGACGACTTTTGGTCGATTTCGTGGCATAGTTGCAGAGATCACAGGCCGTACCTCCCGCGCGTGGGCAACCTGGCGCAGGAGAGCCCGCGCTCACATAATGAGCATCGCGTCACCGTAGCTGTAAAACCGATATCTTTCCTTGATCCCGCGCTTGTAAGCCCGCAAGATGAACTCGTGACCTGCAAACGCGCTGACCAGCATCAGGAGCGTTGATTCAGGGAGATGGAAATTGGTGATAAGCCGGTCCACGATCTTGAAATCGTACGGCGGAAAAATGAACTTGTCCGTCCAACCTTTCGACGACTTAAGATGGCCATCCGACGTCACGCTGGACTCCAGAGCACGGGCCGTGCTTGTTCCAACGACGACCACGTTATGTTTCGTGTCGATCGACTTGTTGATGATCTGGGCCGCCTCGGGGGAGATCTCATAGTATTCGGAGTCCATCTTGTGCTTGGTCAGGTCCTCCACCTCCACCGGCCGGAACGAACCGAGCCCTACGTGGAGCAACACCGGCACGGTCTTGACCCCCTTGCTCTCGATCTTCCTCAAGAGCTGTTTGGTGAAATGCAGACCGGCCGTCGGTGCGGCGACCGCCCCCAACACGCGCGCGTAGACCGTTTGGTATGCTTCCTTGTCCTTCTCCGTTGCGTCGCGCTTGATGTAGTACGGCAGAGGTGTGATCCCGATGCGCTCGATGATTTTGAAAAAGTCACCCTTGTGATTGAAACGAACCGTCCGTCCGCGGGAGGTCGTGTTATCGATCACTTCGCACCACAACTTCCCGTTGTCGAAGAAGATCTTGTTGCCGATGCGGACCTTGCGGGCGGGGTCGACGATGACATCCCAGATGTTCTCCTCCGCGTTCAGCTCGCGCAGGAGGAAGACCTCGATCTTGGCATTCGTCTTCTCTTTCTTACCGAACAGACGTGCCTGAAACACCTTCGTTTCATTGACGACCAGGCAGTCCCCCTTGGCGAGGTAGTCGACAATGTCGTAGAACCGGTGGTCTTCAATCGACTCGTCTGCACGGTTGAGTACCATCAAGTGCGAGTGATCACGCGGCTTGGCAGGATACTTTGCCACCAGGTTTCGCGGCAAAGGGTATTTGAAATCAGAGAGCTTCATCTCTCTCTACCTCTCGTGTGTGGTAAGATGGCACTGACTCGACCTTTGTATCTTCCTGTTCCTCGGGTCTCCATGCGTCGACCGACGACGGCTGGCAACTACCGTCGGCGTTTGCGTGCCCCCCTTCCTATCCGTGCTCGAGCTCGCCCCCGAGCTGTGGGCCTATCGTTGAGCAGAGACGCTCGCGCAGCCGCTAGTCGCGCGATCGGAACGCGGAACGGCGAGCAGCTGACGTAGTTCAGCCCGATGATGTGGCAGAACTCGATGCTTGAAGGATCGCCCCCGTGCTCACCGCAAATACCCAGCTTGATGTCCGGTCGCTTGTCCCTGCCTCGCTCGACAGCCATCTTCATCAGCGCACCAACACCGGTCCGGTCGATCACTTCAAACGGGTCTTTCGCATAGATTTCCTTTTCGACGTACGGGAGGAGGAACCGACCTGCGTCGTCACGACTGACCCCAAGCGTTGTTTGAGTGAGGTCGTTCGTACCGAAACTGAAGAACTCAGCGACCTCGGCAATTTCATCCGCCGTAATGGCACCCCGGGGAATTTCAATCATCGTCCCCACCAGATAGGGGAATCTCACGCCCTGCTCCCTGATCACTTCCTCGGCCGTCCGACGCACGATCTGCGCCTGATGATGGAGCTCCTTGACGTGGCCCACGAGCGGAATCATCACTTCCGGCTCGACTGGGATGCCGCGTTTCTTGACCTCGGCAGCAGCCTCGAAGATTGCCCGCGCCTGCATCTCGGTGATCTCGGGATAGATGATGCCCAGACGGCACCCGCGGAAGCCGAGCATCGGGTTGAACTCATGCAGCGAATCGACGCGCTGCTTGACCTTCTCGTACGGAACCCCCATCTGCTGCGCAAGCTCACGCTGTGCAGCCTCCTCGTGAGGGACGAATTCGTGCAACGGGGGGTCGATCGTGCGAATTGTCACCGGCCGACCGTCCATGACTTCGAAAATGCCTGCAAAGTCCTGGCGCTGCAGGGGCAGGAGCTTTGAGAGAGCGGCCTTCCGATCTGCGACGGTGTCTGCCAGGATCATTTCACGCATCGGCCCGATCTTTCCCTCGCCGAAGAACATATGCTCCGTGCGGCACAAACCGATCCCCTGAGCGCCAAACGCGACGGCGTTTGCCGATTGATCCGGCTGATCTGCATTTGTCCGTATCTTCAAGCGCCGATATTTATCGGCCCACTTCATGATCTTCTCAAATTCTTGATACACCGGGGCGTCCTTCGGGTCCATCGTCTTTTCGATGAGAACCTGCAAGACTTCGGATGGCCTTGTGTCGATCTTTCCGTTGATGACTTCACCCGTAGTGCCGTCGATGGAAATCCAGTCGCCCTCGTTGATCACCTGCCCACTCACCTTCATCGTGTGAGTCGAATAATCGACTTCAAGCGTACTGCAGCCGGCGACGCACACCTTCCCCATTTGGCGGGCGACCAGAGCCGCGTGGGAGGTCATGCCGCCGCGGGCCGTGAGGATTCCTTCCGCGGCATCCATCCCTTTGATATCCTCTGGAGAGGTCTCAATTCGTGTCAAGATCACGGACTCGCCCCGCTTGGCCCACTCCTCGGCGTCATGCGCGTTGAAAACGACCCGTCCGGTTGCAGCGCCGGGGCCGGCGTTGAGCCCCTTTGCCAGCAGCCGTCCCGCCCTGACAGCCGACTCTTTCTCCTTTGCATCAAAAACGGGACGTAGCAGTTGATTGAGCTGGTCGGGGTGAATCCTGCGCAGCGCCTCCCGGTCGGTAATCAGCTTCTGCTGCACCATATCAACGGCGATCCTGATCTCTGCAAATGCTGTCCGCTTGCCAACGCGGCACTGCAGCATGTAGAGCTTGCCCTGCTGTATGGTAAACTCGATATCCATCATCTCCCGATAGTGTTTCTCCAGCACCTTCCTGAACTTGTCAAGCTCAGCATAGATCTTCGGATTCTGCTGCTTCATCTGAGAGATCGGGAGCGGCGTCCGGATGCCGGCGACGACATCTTCACCCTGGGCATTCATCAGGTATTCACCGTAGAAGACATTCTCACCGGTCGCCGGGTCGCGTGTGAATCCGACGCCTGTTCCGGAGTCTTCACCCATGTTCCCGAACACCATCGTCTGAATGTTGACCGCCGTGCCCCACCATTCGGGAATATCATACAGCTTGCGGTAGGCAATTGCCCGCTCGTTCATCCATGAGCCAAACACTGCCCCGATCGCACCCCAGAGTTGATCCATCGGATCCTCCGGGAAATCCCTGCCAGTCTTTTCCTTCACCGCCTTTTTGAACCGCTCGATGAGATCTTTCAGATCGTCGGCCCCAAGCTCGGTGTCAAGATGCACCCCTTTTTCCCTCTTCTTCTGCTCGATAATCGCCTCGAACGGATCGATGTCGTCCTTGTGGACCGGCTTCAGCCCCAGCACGACATCCCCGTACATCTGAACAAAGCGGCGATACGAATCGAAGACAAAGCGCTCATTGCCGGTTCTCTCGACGAGACCTTGCACGGTTTGATTGTTCAGGCCGAGGTTCAGCACGGTATCCATCATTCCGGGCATCGAAGCGCGCGCACCGGACCGCACGGAAACAAGCAAGGGATTGGCTGGATCACCAAGCTTTGCGCCCATGGCTTTCTCCACTTTCGCAAGCGCCGCCTCTACTTCTTTCCTCAGTGTCTTCGGGTAGGTGTTCCCGTGCTTGTAAAAGTAAGTGCAGACTTCTGTCGAGATCGTGAATCCGGGAGGAACGGGCAAACCGATGTTGGTCATCTCCGCGAGATTCGCTCCCTTGCCGCCGAGCAAGCCCTTCATCTCGGCAGTGCCTTCAGCCTTACCGCTTCCAAAGAAATAGACGTACTTGGCTCTGTTCGCCATGGTCGACTTCTCTCTTTCTGGTGATCACTATGAAATGATAGATGTGGATGGTGACTTCTGATTCTTTGAATACTGAATTTCCTTGAAGAAGTGCTTGACAACATTCTTCGACGCCGGGCTCTCGAACTCCTTCATTCGCTCCGGGTGCCATTGCACCAACAGGAGGAACGGCATCCGATCCTTGAGGATCCATTCCGCCGCCTCGATGACTCCGTTCGGAGACATCGCACTCATCATCAGCCCGTTACCAAGCCCGCTGACAGCCTGATGGTGAGAAGAGTTCACGCTCAGCTCGCTGGCTCCCGTGACTGCGTTGAGCATCGACTGCGCCGCTATCTGCACGGTATGCTCGCTGTCGTGCCCTTCTCTGCTGCTGTGGTTCTCATAATCCGAAGAAGGAAGGTCCACGATGAGCGAGCCGCCCAGGAAGACGTTCATGACCTGCATGCCGCGGCAGATACCCAGAATGGGAAGATCGCTGTCAAGAGCACGCTCGATGAGATCGAATTCGAACTCATCCCGCTGTTCATCGACTCCGCGCGCACGAGGGAGAGCGTCAGGCATACCGTAGTATCCAGGATGAACATCTCCCCCGCCGGTGAGCAGCAGTGCGTCAACGGCCTTGATCTGACCCGCATTCCGGTCACGATATGAGAGCACGACGATCTCCACAGACGGATCGAGCCGATGAAGCCAGCTTGCGTAAAGACCGGATTTCCGGCCTGTTTCCATCGTGTCCGTTATGCCGACCCGCATGATCGTGCTGACCCTTCCTCTCGAAAGCCCTAGATCCTTGCCAGCGCTGCCGTGAGATGCTGTTCCCCTGCAATGACCTCGTGCTCGATCTCAACGTAGAAAAGCGGCGCTCGTTCCGTCAATTCCCGCGCGCCCAACCCGGATCCCTTCAGCCGTACGATATCCTTCTCTGTCGTTACCAGGTAGTCAGCCCCGGTGTGTTGAAAGGTTGTCTCGACTTCCTTCAAATCGTTCACGCTGAAGCGATGATGATCTGGAAAACGGAAATGCTTCACGACTTCAAGTTGCAGCGATCTCATTGTTTCCTCGAATCCTTCCGGGATTCCGATCCCCGAGAACGCGACGACGCGCTTTCCATCCAGGCTCTTCAGGTCGACACTGAATCCGGAGACCGCCTTCTTGAACGCACGGACACGCACACGCACGCCAATAGCCGGCTTGCGAAACTGAGCGTGCAAGGGCCCCTCCAAGGAGACCCAGTGTTCTCTATTGGCCACGTGGGAAACGACAAGGAGATCGGCGCGCCGCAGCGCTCCCAATGACTCCCGCCGGTTTCCAGCCGGAAGCAGCCAATCACGAGAGAACACTTCGTCGGCGGAAACGAGAGCGACGTCGAGGTCACGCTTCAGGTACCGGTGCTGGAATCCGTCATCCAGAACGATGATATCGACATCGAAATGCTCCCTCGCATACTGAGCACCTCGCACCCGAAGCTCATCGACGACAACCACGACGCCGGGCAGCTTTTCAGACATCTGTGCCGGCTCGTCTCCCGTGGCATCAGCCTCGGCACACTTGACTTCCCCGTTGCTGACGACAACGGTCCCCGTGCTCTTGCGCCGATAGCCCCGGCTCACGATTGCCACCTTCCGGCCGCGCTGTGTCAACCGCCTCACGAGCAACTCCACGAACGGCGTCTTGCCGACCCCGCCGACGGAGAT
>VGWB01000004.1 GCA_016873755.1 Ignavibacteria bacterium
CGAGACGATCTTGACGAGCTCGTGGAGTGGAATGTGCGTGCGGGCGCCTGCACTCCGGATGGCCTGTTCAAGCGTTCCCTTCCGGTCCACAAGCCATGCCCAAACGTTGTACCCCAGCCGGTTGACATCGTTAGGCTCTTGGGCCGGAATATCTGATACTGCGTTGTAGGCAATCTTTTCGATGCTCTCGGGTGGGAATTCACTTACAGCGGAGGGTGGTTTGGTTGTCATGCTTCAGGTTCTCGTATGGGCGAAGAGTTGCTCTCCGGCTGAGAATTTCTGCGGAGAAATATACAAACATATACCAAAAAGGGAAACCCGATAGTACTCTGCAGACGTCAAAGCTTGACTTCCGTCGATTTCACGACGACGAGCGTCAGGTCGTCATTCTGTTCCGTGGCACCCCGGAAATCCTCCACAGAAGTCAGGATGCTCTGTTGAAGCTCTTGTGCCCTCAAGTGACGCTTGGATTTCACGATCTCGTAGACGGTCTCTTCACCGAACTGGGCATTGTGCTCGTTCATCGCTTCTGTCAGCCCGTCGGAATAGAAGACGAAGATGTTGTCCCTGTTGAGAGATCTTCTGATCTCCTCCAACTGGTCTTCGAAAACGGGTCCGCGCTCGAGTCCAAGACCGATTCCGCCGCCCCGGACGTACTCAAGTTTTCCATCCACCCCAATCAGGGCCTCGTTATGTCCGGCACGGCAAATGAGGACCTCTTTCTTCTCCATGTCGAACAGAGCAAGGATCATGGTGATGAACGATTTCCGTTCGATACCATCATAGATGCGGCGATTGACCTGGATGAGCATATCCTTCGGATGCTCGTACATCGGAGCGACGATCTGAATCATGCCCTGGATCTTCGACATATACAGCGCCGCCGACATGCCTTTGCCGGAAACGTCGCCGACAGCGATCAGCAGCCTCTTAGGTCCAAGCTCGATGTAGTCGAAGTAGTCTCCGCCCACCGTCAAGGCAGGGATTGAGACCCCCGCGATATCAAGTCCTTCGATCAGCGGATTGGATATCGGTAAGAGACCCTGCTGGATATTGCGGGCAAGCGTGAGTTCCTCCTCGATCTTCTGCTTTTCAATCTCCTCCTTGTGCAGGCGGGAGTTTTCGATGGCGATCGCAGCCTGGCCTGCGACGGTCGAGAGAAGGTCGATGTCTTCCTGTGAATAGACTTTGCCCGAACGCTTCGGACCCACATTGATGAACCCGATGAGTCTTGCCTGGAGGAACATGGGGACTGCCAGGACGACGCCTGACCTGAGAAGCTTCTCTCTGTCAAGTTCATGCAGGTTGAAGGACTCCGGCTCCGTTGCCAGCAAGGCGAAGGATTGTGGGGCTCTTGTTTCGCGCAGCAATGCGATAAGCCCGTTGGCCTCTCGTCCGTAGGCGCACGCTCCCTCTTCCATATTGACTGCTACGCACGAGCATCCCTCACGCTCATCACACAACACGACGGCAACCTTCTCAATATGCATCGTCGACGAGATCGTATTCACCATGGAGGAGAGAACTTCATCGAGGCTCAATAATCGCGGCAGCTCCTGACTGAACTCCAGGAGCGCCTTCTGATAGTTGTATCGTTCCTGGTAGAAAACCCGATCGATCCACTCCTGTGCTTTTCGCTTCAACGGATCAAACGCGAATGCAATAATGATGAAAGCAAACAAGCTGACGACCTGGCTCTCCTCCATATCGAGCAGGTAGGCAAGCGTGTTGCCGATACTGAAGACCAGCAGGAGGTAGATGCCCGCCAGGACCGCGGTAACAAGAGCATAAAGAAGGCTCCGTTTGATGACAAGTTCGATATCCATCAATCGGTACTTAAAGATGGAATACCCGAAGGCGCACGGAAGGCCCACGACGAAGAACATCGGGATCAGCAGGACCGGCTGCGTGAAAATCGTAAACGGATTTCTCATCTGGATGACGAACACATACGCAAGGGTCAGCAGCCACACCGCCGCACCGATAAGGATCGGCCGGAGAGGTGCTCTTCTTACTCGATCAACACTCCGAAAATAGGTCACGCCGAAAATGACCAACCCTGCCACGAAGAATACAGTTGGCGTGTAGGCGAGAACAAGATTGACTGGAAAAGGAAGTTGTCCTGGAATATTTAGGGGGAAGAAGGCCGCAGTCGCAATGCTGTAGCCATAGAGCAGGGGCTTCACCCACATCCTGTTGAGGATCTTCTTGCGTACTGGGAAGTGCAAGAAGAAGGTGATGAAGTTCGGGAGCGCGAGACTCCACCCCAGCACAAAGGCTATCCCCAGCGTGTAGAGCTTCCAAGGCGGTGCGCCGGTGAGATTGAGCTGGGAGAAGCCAAAGAACAACATCGTGTAAAGGCCGTAGCGTGCGAACAGTCTCTGAATCACTCCCTGGGGACGGCTGAGGACGACAACGTAGCCGACGAGAAGAAAGCCCAGACCCAGCAGATACACGGCGAGGTACCTGATGTCGAACACCTTCAGGATCTGGACGTTCGTAACGAACGTCGCCCCGTCTCGTTCGATCAGGTACTCTGCGTACTCATTTCGCTTGATGCTGTTGATGATAACCATCGCCTGGTTGCCATCTTTGAATCCTTTGCCATCAATCCTGAGAAGGATATCACCGTCTCGTATCCCTGCCTGGTCGGCCACACCGCCCGGCACAACGTCGGTAATGAGGAACCCTGATTTCCCATCCTTGCGCGGGAGCCATCCACATTGGTCGTTGCTTGTGGCTCGGAATACCATCACATCGAGCGCGTGGATGAGAGTCACACTCAGCACAATAAGCGTGGCGATGGTGTATAGAATGCGGATCGACCGCGGTGTCATCTTCTCGATGGGATTTCTCATGGCTGGATTCCGCAGTGAGTGCAGGCTCTTCTTCTAGAATACGAGGGAGAAGGATTTTCGTTTCGCCGGCTAGAACGCATATCCGATGGAAAAATAGGCCAGAGTCGGGCCAAGACTGATGGGATTGTTCAGGAGTTCCTTTCGAAAATAGAAACTCTGGCCAACGGAGAACTCGGCCAGGCCAACCGGGGTGTCGAGTGCAAGCCCCACGCCGATTCCGTGCCGCAGGTCCTTTCCTCGGATTTCCGCAGGGGCAGCCCAAATTGAGCCCAGATCGTACCGCGCGGTCAAGTAGGTATCAAAGAAGATTCTGAATGGGCTGTGGTACCGATATTCGAGGCTCGCAACGAGCAGTTGGCGACCCCGGCTATTGTCTTCTCGCAGTCCGAAGAAACTCTGCTGGCCGCCGAGGCTGAACTGTTCCGTGATGGGCAGCGTTTCATCGGCAAACCCAAAACGGATCCGCGGATGCAACGTGTGGCGCTGGAAATATGTATCGTACCAATCAGAGCTGAATGACATCTTGGTGAATCCTGCGCCACCCTTTGCCGGGAGAAAGGCCGATTCGTACGAGAAGTCCATCACCACGCCTTTTCGCGGGAATGGGTAACGATCCTGATTGTCGATTTTCAGACCGAACTTGATTGAGCCGATCCTGAAATCCTCCGTTTGCAGCGAGAGTCCAGAGATGTTCCAGACACGATGGCTCTCAAGCCTGCCTTCCGCCGTCACTGTTCCCAGGCGCTCCAGCTGCGTTCCGAACTTGATCGAGCCGCCCCGCCGAAGCTCCCGGTATTCTCCCAACCAGATCCGATTCCATCTCCTGGAATCAGACAGCGGCTCGTCTGCATAGACGTTGACATCGCGGAATGTGTAGTACGCGCTGAGGCCAACGGTGAGATAGGAATTGAAGATCCGTGTAACCTTGAACTCCCCTACATAACTCATGTTTCTCGGCCCGCCGAACACATGCACGCCGAGCTCTGCACCGATGCCAAACAGGTTCTCGTCCCGAACGTCGATCGAGGGTTGAATGTCGCGTTCATTATCGATGCGCAATCCCAACCGAATCAACTCCGTCTTCCTCTCCCGAATGTTGATCACCACAATCTGATGTTCGTGATGTTCACCCTCTTGATGAACACTCACGGACACCTGCTCAAAGAGATTCGTACCGTAGAGTCTCGCAATTCCCTCCGCGACCCTCGCCACCTGAAAGACATCACCCTGATCCCACGGCAGCTCCCTCCAGAGAACATAATCCTTTGTCTTTGTCGTGCCCCGTATGTCCCGCCGGAATACCACACCTTCGTCAATGACCAGGCTCGCGATACCACTCGATCGGTCCAGCTCTGCATTCCGTATTCGAGCGAGCGAATAGCCGCGGTCTCTGTAGATCGCCAGGACTGATTCCATTGCTTTGCGGCTCTCAAGGAAATTGAGCCGGCGACCAATCAGCGGCTCAAACACGGCTTTCAACGTGTCAAGTCCAATGTACCTACTCCCGCTGATCTCCACAGTCTTCACCGTCGGATTAGGTTGGGCCCGCAGGCTCAGAGCATGGTTCCCATCGTTTCCGCGAACCTCGATTTCAACAGACTCAAAATCGCCGCTCTCATACATCTCATTCACGAGCGATTGCAGTGTGAACTCGGGGACATCGGCTTGACGTCCGATCTCGAGCATCTTCGTGAGCCATCGTTGTTCGAGCGTCAGCGGATCGAACTGCAACCTCGCGTTAGCGAAAACGTGATCCCTTGTGTGGCTCCGTTCAGTCTCGAATGACCTCAGCCGGATCAGCGACCGCAGCTCATCCACAACGCCACGCGCGGCCTCATGTCCCTGCAAGACAAGGGAATCGAGATTGGTGAAGTCGTCTGACAGATGAGCCCCGATCTTCGGGGTGATAACTACGTCTGCCTTCGCCAGTTGGTCGCGCTTCGCCGACTGCATCGTGATGCCCAAGACCTGATCGGCGATCTCCCAAAGGGCGTTCAGCTTCGAAGCGGGCCGCAGCGGGCTTGTGACATCAACGACAACAACAATGTCGGCACCCCAGGATCGTGCGATATCCACGGGTATGTTGGAGACCAGCCCGCCATCCAGCAGCCGGGTTGTATCACGCGGCACAGGGCTGAACAAGAGAGGAACCGAGACACTGGCCCGCAGGGCTTCCGTCAGATCACCGCGGTCAAGCACGAACGATTCGCCCGATACGAGGTCTGTCGTGACGGCACGAAACGGGATCCGCAGGTCGTCAAAGCTGGGGTTGGGATGATAGATGCCTTGAAGCACCAGCAGGTTCAGGTAGTTCGTGAGCCTCTGACCAGTCGAGAGTGCCTGCGGGAGAATTGGCTCAAATCCGTCAAAGCGTACCGTCACGATGCTGCGGTCCGCCGCAAGCTTCTGGTCAAGAAACTGGTCGCTTCGGCGCGCCTCGTCGCTGAAGCTCAATATCTCGGTCCAGTCTGTCGTGTCAACCACGTCGCGCAGCTGCTCGGTCGAATAACCGGCGGCATACAAACCACCGATTATACTCCCCATGCTCGTGCCGACAATGAGGTCAATGGGGATTTCCGCTTGCTCCAGCACTTCTAAGACCCCGACACTAGCTATCCCCCGTGCCCCGCCGCCGCTGAGGACGAGCGCCACCTTTGGTCGCACAACGGAGCTATACGGAAGGAAATTCGGGATTCGGTCAGTCGATCCCGCAATCCTCGGGCGGATCACCTCCACTGATCGGTGCTCGCCAGCGCCCGCCTGCCTCGCGGGAGCGGTAAGTGACGCAATGCACATCGTCAGCACAAGAAGAGTATATCGCGCAAGCATCGCTCCATCCTGATTTATCACGGCATTCGCAGCGAAGGTACCGAATAAAGAATGGAATAGCAACGATGCGAGCGCGTCAACTCGCACTGCGGCATCGTCGAGCCGCCATCATCCTCCTCTTCTGCACAACGTCCGTTCGCTTGATTTTCGGCCATCTTCGGGTTAAGTTATGATCGTGAAAATGCTCCAGACGCTTCATTCGCTTGCACGCAGGGATGATGATGCGCTGTTGACCGGCTGAATCCACCTTGGTATTCTAGCAGTATGACATTTCTCAATCCCATTGCCCTCTTCGGTCTAGCCGCGGCTGCCATCCCGGTACTGCTGCATCTTCTCAATCTGCGGAAGCTCCGGAGGATTGAGTTCAGTACACTTACCTTCCTCAAGGAACTGCAGCGGACGCGGATTCGCCGCCTCAAGCTCCGACAATTGCTGTTGCTGGTCCTCCGAACACTCGTTGTCATCATGCTCGTGCTTGCATTTTCGCGACCCACGCTCAAAGGGACCCTGGCAGGAAATATCGGCTCCCACGCCAAGATAACGGCGGCTCTGATCATCGACGACTCGTACAGCATGACACTGGACGATGAGCAGGGCGAGCTCTTGAAGCAAGCGAAACAGATGGCCTCAGCGGTGGTTGATCTCTTTCAGGAGGGGGACGAAGTCACGCTTGTCAGATTCTCGGACGTCGCCCGCGGGGCACCCGACATCCAGCCAACGACAATTCGGGACTTGTCCCTCCTCAGGCAAGAAATCGGAGACATTCGGTCTACAGCGGTCCACAGAACTGCTGAATCAGCCCTGCGCTACGCAGCAAAGCTTCTATCCAGCTCACCCGACTTCAACAAAGAGGTCTATCTTTTCTCGGATTTCCAGCGCGGCGTTTTTGCGGATCCCTCCCCACCAACTCCGAAAGAGGATCTCTTTCCCTCTGATGCCCGCTTTTTTCTCGCTCCCGTCGGAGAGCGTGAGGCCCGGAATGTGAGCGTGGAATCCATCGCCATACCTATGACCATCTTCGAGAAGAATAAGCCTTTCACTGTCAACGCGCGATTCCGCAACAACTCCAGAACAGGTGTGCGGGATCTGGTTGTAAGCCTCTTCTTGGACGGGAGCCGCGTCGCGCAGCGAGGAGTTGATCTTCAAAGCGAGGGAACCGTTGACGTTGAGTTTTCCGCTGTTCCGAATTCCGTCGGTTTCATCGAAGGATTCGTAGAACTCGAAGACGACGATTTCGAACATGACAATCGGCGCTACTTTGTCGTTCAGATTCCTGAACGCATTCAAGTCCTGCTGATCGGACGTCCATCCGACACCCGCTATCTCGGTCTTGCGCTGGCAACGGAGCTTTCGACAGGAGCGACAGCTTTCGATGTCAAGGAGATCACAACGCCACAACTGAGCTCCTCGAATATCGAGCAGTCGGACGTTGTCGTTCTGGTGGGAAGCCAGGGACTATCTCCGACACAGACGGGCCAGCTTGCTTCATTTGTGAGGAACGGCCACGGAATGGTCTTCTTTCCGGAGCCTTCCCTTTCCCCGTCCTGGTTTGACTCTGCATTTGCACGTCCGATCGGAACTCCCCCGATGAGCGGCATCGACAGGGGGCCTGCCCCATCGGTGAACGGACAGGGTGAGTCGTTCATGGAATTCGATCAGGTCGACCTTCGGCATCCGATTTTCCGGGGGATGTTCGAGGATCAGCAGTTAAGAACGCCCGAGCAGTCTTCGCGCGCGGCGCCCAGACCAGTGCGTTCCATCGAATCCCCGCGGGTGAGATCAGCCGCCCGCTACGCATTGACGCCTCAATCTACCCCCATCATTACGCTCTCAAACGGATCAGCGTTCCTCGTCGAGCACAGAGTCGGAAGCGGAAAGGTACTTCTCTATGCAGTTGCACCGGTCCTCGAGTGGTCGGACCTTCCCCGCAAAGGTCTTTTCGTACCGCTGGTGCATCGATCCGTGTCGTACGTGAGCCAGCATCAGGCCCCGGCGCTCGAGACTCTCGCAGGCGACGACGTACTCCTGAACAGCACAACTCGTTCTGTGGTGCCCTGGACTATCCGAGATCCTGCGCGGATTGAGAGAACATATGCCCCTTCTTCCTCCGGCTGGTTGCAGACACTGCGGTTCTCGGACACCGATCAGGTAGGGGTCTACTCCGTCTACGCTCACGACGCGCTGCTTCAGCGGTTCGCGGTGAACCTGAATCCTCAGGAGTCGAAACTTCTCAGAGCATCAACAAAGGAGATCGACGCGTCCTTGCGGCAGATCGGGATAGAGCGCTCGGCAGTACGATATGTGCAGCAAGTGCAGGATCTGGTGCAGACCGTTCGCACATCACGATTCGGCTCAGAATTGTGGAGACACTTTCTGGTGGCCGCTTTGATACTCGCGTTGATGGAGATGATGGTAGCACGAACGGGAAAAAAGGAGACGTTGGAGTCCCGCTAGGATGATAGAACTTGCTCAGGCAGGAAAAGAACGCTGCATTATCGTTGGCGTTTCCACTCGTTCGGTTGGGCGGACTGAAACAGAGGAATACCTGGACGAGCTCGCTCTCCTCGCCGATACGGCAGGAGCAGAAATTGTGGCGCGGTTAACGCAAGACCGCGATCGCATTGATCCTGCAACCTTCATCGGCAAGGGGAAGGTCGAGGAGATCCGCGCGCTCGTCGAAGCGCAGAAGATTCCACTGGTGATCTTCGACGATGATCTCTCCGCCGTACAGGTGAGAAATCTCGAACGCTCGCTCGAATGCAAGGTGCTCGATCGAAGCGCCCTCATTCTCGACATCTTCGCCTCACGCGCCAAGACCAACGAGGCCAAGACGCAGGTTGAACTCGCTCAGCTGCAGTACCTCCTGCCCCGTCTCACTCGCCAGTGGACTCACCTCTCGAAGCAGTACGGCGGCATCGGCACGAAGGGGCCGGGCGAGACCCAGATTGAAACCGACCGTCGAATGATCCGTGCCCGGATCGGTCATTTGAAGGAAAAGCTGGACCGGATCTCCCGGCAGCGCGTCACACAGCGCAAGTCACGGTCGCTCCATACCAGGGCAGCGCTGGTCGGCTACACCAACGCGGGGAAGTCAACGCTGTTGAATCTGCTCTCCGGCTCCGACGTCTTCGTCGAGAACCGCCTCTTTGCGACGCTCGATCCAACAACGCGGGTCGTTCACCTGAGCGCTGCCGTTCAGATTCTCATGACGGACACGGTCGGATTCATCAGAAAGCTTCCTCACCACCTCGTCGCTTCGTTCAAGAGCACTCTTGAAGAAATCACCGAGGCCGACCTCCTGCTTCACATTGTCGATGTCTCGAGCCCATATCTCGAAGAACAGATCTCCATCGCGAACGACACGCTCGCCGAACTCTATGCCGATAACAAACCGACGCTCATGGTTTTCAACAAGATCGATCGTCTCACCGACCGTACGCCCCTCCACTCGCTGGCGAAACAGTACCAACATCGTGTGTTCATCTCAGCGACCCGGGGGATCAACTTGCTGGGATTGAAAGAGGAGGTCTTGGTTCTGCTCGAGAAGGAGTTCGTCGAGGAGACCTTCCGCTTACGACAGGAAAACCAGAAGCTCATTTCGCGCCTTCACGCTGCCGGCGAAGTCCTCGAACGAGTATACGAGGATAACCAGGTCATTCTGCGCATGAGAGTCAAGCGAAAGGACCGGGAGCGCCTTGCCGCGATGATTGAGCGACCGTGAGTTCCCTGATGCAAATCCACCGTCGCGAGGATCCTCTGAGCGCTTTCAGGACAAGAGCTTCGGGTTGAAGGGCACGAAGGTCACAACGATGGGGGGAACAACGGACAGACCGTAGAGCATGCCCCTGATCTCCACCGTCACGCGCTCGCCCGCGATCTTGTACCACGGCTCATCGACCGTCTCGGTATCGTTCCCTTGCAGGGCCATCCGATAGCTCGCTCCAGGGGGTATGGCAACGTACGGCATTGGTTGGAACTTGTCATTGAACTGATAGCGAACGTTTGAGGACGCACCTCTGATGTACGCTTGCCGAAGGCTGAGCGTGTCCCGACCTTTGTTATGGAAGATGATGTTGATGGTGGATTCGACGTGATCTGTCACCCGATAGAAAGCGGAAAACTCCACTTCAAATTTCCACCGTTGGTCGGTGACGATGTATTGCTCACAGTTGCATCCATCCGTCGTAACGAGGTACGGATAGGTGCTTGCGCAAGATGAAAGGACGAGCGGCGCGGCAAGAGCCAACCACCCGAGTCTCATTCCTTACCTCTCAGGAGATTTAATCACCGTCTCGCCCGTGAAGATCTTCTTCAGTTCTTCGGCATCTTTGACCGATCCAACGATGTCGCCCCAGTGCATCGGGATCACCGTGTGCGGCTTGAACTGGTTGGCGGCATCCGCCGCCTCTTTACCGTTCATCGTATAGGTTCCACCGCAGGGCAGGAGAGCGAAATCTGTCACGACGGAGCGCATCTCCGGAGTGAAGTCGGTGTCTCCCGCGTGATAGATCTTCTGTTCCGTCGAGAGCGCGATGACATAGCCCACCCAATTGTTCGCTTTAGGATGGAACTGTTTGCCGATGTTGTAGGCAGGGATGGTCTTGATCTTGAGCTCACCGACATTGTAGATCTCACCCGGTGTAACGGCAATGGTTGTCCCCTTGATCTGATACGCGACGTCTTTCGGGGCAAAGAATGCCGTTCCGTCCTTCCTGATCTTAGCGATATCTTCCGTGGCGAAGTGATCATAGTGGGCGTGCGTAATGAATATGACGTCCGCTTTGGGTGCGTCCGTCGGAAGCTTCCAGGGATCGATGTAGATCTGCGTCGCACCATCTTCAATCCGGAAGGACGCGTGACCCAGCCAGTGGATGTGTTGATGGTTCATAGAGCCTCCTTTCGCTGATCGCTGCGCGATCAGGCACGAAGTACGACATACGGCGATGGTACACAAGTCGAGGACCAGTCGCTGAGGAGCGTAAATGTCGGGCAGCGCCTCACCTACGCAGCCTCCGCTTCCGCCCGCGCCCTCGCCGCAGCGAATCCGGGCTTGATAACGTCGTAGATCCACGCGATCCGCTCTTTGTATGGCATGAATGCGCTCTTCATCGCATTGATCGTCAGTTTCTCGAGATCTGACAGACTCAGGTTGAAGACCTCCGCAGCAGTGAGGTACTCATCTGTCAGCGTGATTCTGCTCATTAAACGGTCATCGGTGTTGAGCGTAACACGGAAACGGTAACGGAAATAGACACCGAACGGGTGCTCTTTCAGCGATTTGACCGAGCCCGTGTGAACATTGCTTGTGAGACAGATCTCGAGGGGCAAGCGCTTGTCCAGCACATACTGGGCGAGGGTCCCCATGCTCAACACTTCGCCATCTTTCACCTTCATATCCTCGATGAGCCGGGTTGCATGACCGATGCGATGTGCACCGCACCATTGGATCGCCTGCCAGATGGATTCCTTGCCGAAGGCTTCCCCCGCATGGATCGTAATGTTGAAGTTCTCCCGCTGGATGTAGTGAAATGCCTCGACGTGTTTCTTCGGAGGATATCCCCCCTCCTCTCCCGCCAGATCGAACCCGACGACTCCATGATCGCGAAAATCCACCGCGAGCTCGGCAATTTCTTCCGACAGCTGTGGCTTCATGTTCCGCATGGCGCACAGGATCACACCGTAAGCCACACCGAAGTCTTTTCTCCCGCGGTCAAGTCCGCGGAGAACCGATCGCACCACGGTCTCAGAATGCAGCCCTTTATCTGTGTGAAAAATTGGAGCGAATCTTGTTTCGACATACACCACACCATCGGCCTTCATATCCTCCATCATCTCGTAAGCCACCCGTTCCAAGGCCTCTTCCGATTGCGTCACGCCGCATGTGTGCTCAAATCCTTCCAGGAACAGCGGCAAACTCCCGCGCGTCGCACCTCGATGGAACCAATTCTGGAGTTCCACAGGATCCTCTGTCGGCAGCTTCTTGTACCGATGTTCCTTCGCAAGCTCAATCACCGTTTGTGGTCGGACACCACCGTCTAGGTGGTCGTGTAGAAGTACCTTTGGCAATTTGCGAACAAGCTCTCGGCTGAGTTTCATCGATCTCCTTTCTTCCCTCTGTCAGGTCAGTTCCTTAATGGCCCGCTCGGCATCTGCCCGCATTCGAATATCAAGAACGCTCGGAAGAGTCGTTTGAATATCTGCGTGAATTCCTGTTCCACGTGCTCGATCTATCATTGAACAAACCGGCGCGTGGTCTCTTCACCTGGTCCAACTTGCCTGGGCTCCATCCACAATTCAACGATAGTGTGCGCGAAACTGATGCGGCGCTGCGCGGGAGAACCCTAGGTTGAGCGTGATCGACGATGTGGCTCACGACTTCGATAGGGAGCCATCCGTCGTAAAGCGAACAGGATCTCATTCGTGTTGCATACGCGAGCGGGAATCCTGCCGAATTTGTGAGCAATTTAGCTCGGCCTTTCCTGAAATTCAACTACGGTTTCGAATGTGATATGGATGATTGACTTTTCATGCGAATCTCGCTATTATGCGCACGAATTTCGAGATCCCGCTTCGGAGGCAAGAGATTCCACTTCAGTGCGGCGTTCTTTTTCTCCCACCGTCTGACGGGGTACTCCGGTCGCCGCTTCGATTGTTTCCTCTGCCGTGTACCGAGCGGGAGACGGGATCAGTCTCAGCAATCCACCTCTATGGACCAGCAAAAGATCCGTGTGCTCGTTGCTGACGATGAGGACGCGTTAAGGTCAACGGTCTCTGCATGGCTCAGCGACGAAGGCTTCGACGTGGAACAGGCCGCGAACGGCCTTGACGCCATCAAGCTGGTCCAATCCAAAGACTTCGATATCGCGTTGTTGGACATCAAGATGCCGGGCGCGAACGGCCTGGAAGTGCTGCGCTATATCAAGAAGAATTCCGTCGCGACAGAGGTCGTGATGATGACAGGCATGAGCGACGTGAGCATGGCCGTCGAGGCAATGAAGCTCGGGTCAAGAGAGTATCTAACCAAGCCGGTGGATATGGAGCAGCTCGTGCCGCAGTTGCGCACGCTCATCCGAACGCGCGATGCCGAAGAGCGTATCCGTCAGCTCCAGGCTGAACACACGGCGCGTCTGCTTTATGATTTGCACAACCCGATCTCAGGTCTCCGGCAGAGCATTGAGTATCTGACAAAAGGGATGGCGGGAACCATCAGCGATCACCAGAAGGAGCTGCTGGGTTATATGACCAATTCTATCGACAGGGTCATCGGCCTCTTGAATGATATGATGGATCTGACAAAGCTCGAGGCCGGTCGGGTCCGCCTCAACAAGGGGATTAGCAATCTTGCCGATCTGATTCAGGAGGTTGTGCAGGAATTCCGCGTGCCGCTGCAGTTGAACAAAGTCACGTTGGACGTCCATGCCGAGCCCGATCTGCCCGCCATCGAATTCGACCGACAGAAGATCGAGCAAGTGGTGCAGAACTTCCTCAGCAACGCCGTCGCACATACTCCCCAGCAGGGAACTGCCTCCGTTGAGGCTCGCAAGGTAGCCATGGTGCTGGAGGAAGGACAACAGCCGTCCGATTTCGTGATGGTCTCCGTGTTCAACAGCGGTCCTGGCATACCAAAGGAAGAGCTCCCTCTGATTTTCGATCGATATCGAAACGTGACCTCAGCGAAGGAGAGTAACAAGACGACAAACCTCGGGCTGATTGTCTGCCAGCGCATTGTGGAAGCCCATAACGGAAAAATCTGGGTCGAATCCGAACCGGACAAGGGAGCGACATTCTCGTTTGCGCTTCCCGTCCGTTAGCCAATCTGCATATCACGACACATGCCAAAGCAACCCATCTCGATTCTTGCCGTTGACGACGAAGAATCCTTCCTCAACGTGTTGAGAAGCGTACTGGAAGAGGAAGAGTACTTCGTACAAACAGCAACGGATGGGATCGCCGCCATCAACGTCCTGCAAACGGTCCCCTTCGATCTCATTTTGCTGGATGTCAAGATGCCGCGCGTCGACGGTATCGAAGTTCTGCGATTCGTCAGGGAGCGCTACCTTGACACGCAGGTTGTCATGCTCACCGGCGTCAGCGATGTGAAGATCGCGGTGGAATGCATGCAGCTGGGGGCTTACGACTATCTTGCTAAACCGTACTCGAGAAGCGAGCTCCTGGCAGTCATTGATCGGGCTCTTGAGCGCAAGCGGCTCTTGATCCAGAACAAGGCACTGAGATCAGAGCTTGCGCGGCATGCACTCTCTCCCTTCATGATAGGCCAGAGCAGGCAGTTTGTTGAGGTTCTCAGTCTCGCCTCCCGCGTCGCCCCGACGGACACGACCGTACTTATCCAAGGCGCGAGTGGAACGGGCAAGGAGCTGGTTGCCAACTTCCTGCACAGTAACAGCGCCCGGAAAGAGCAGCCGCTGATGGCGCTGAACTGCGCCTCCATTCCCGAGACGCTTATCGAAAGCGAGCTTTTCGGCCACGAGAAGGGTGCGTTCACCGACGCAACATCGACAAAGCAGGGACTTGTGGAAATCGCCAACGGGGGGACATTGTTCCTCGACGAAGTCGCTGAGATCTCGATGATGATGCAGCCGAAGCTGCTCCGCTTTCTCCAGACGGGTGAGTACCGCCGCGTGGGCAGCAACAAGAACCTGAAATCGGATGTGCGGATCATTTCCGCGACAAACAAAGATCTTCGCCGGGAAGTCGCAGCCGGGCGCTTCCGTGAAGATCTGCTCTATCGACTCAACGTCATCACTCTACAGCTTCCAACACTTCGTGAACGAAAAGAGGACATACCACTCCTCGTTGAACACTTTCTGAAGACCAGGGTGCGCGCAAAAGAACCCAAGCGAATCGACGCACGAGCGCTGGAACTCCTGATGAAATATGATTGGCCCGGCAATGTTCGCGAGCTCGAGAATGTCATTGAACGGGCGGCTATTCTCTCACGGGACGATTTCATCCGTGTCGATGACCTTGCACTTCCCATCGGAACTCGATCGATGGTTGATTCCCTAGCTCAGGAATCCGGGGGCGTCCGCCTCGGCGGCGCCTTCTCGGTGTCGGAGATCGAGAAGGTGCACATCGACGGCGTCTTGAAATCCGTCAATTGGAGCAAGAACATCGCTGCAAAAATCCTCGGGATCAGCCTGAAGACCCTCTACACAAAGATTCAACAATACAATCTCACCCGAGAGTGAAAATCCTCCGGGGCGTCTGAAGCTGTTACCGCCTCACATCGTCCTAGATCAATGACCATCTTTGTCCTGCGCCATGGGGATGCAGTCGAGAATCCCGCTCTCCACGACAGCGAACGCCCGCTGAGTGAAGTGGGCCGTCGTCAGGGCATCACCGCAGGACGCTTCCTTCGCTCGCTGAACGTCAGCATCAGCATGATCCTCGTCAGCCCGCTTGTCAGAGCTCAGCAGATGGCGGCCGCAGTGAAGCAAGAGATCGGCGAGGTCTCTACCTCCGCCACAGAATACCTTACAGCCTCAAGCGAACCCCGGCAGATTCTGGAGCACCTTGCTCGACTCAATATATCCAACCTGTTGCTCGTGGGTCACGAGCCCCATCTGAGCAAGGCCATTTCTCTGCTCATCTCCGGCAGCGGAGCACCATGCGTGGAAATGAAAAAGGCGAGCCTGGCGTGCCTGGACGCGCCCGCACCGGTGGAGCAGGGAAAGGCCATCCTACGATGGCTCCTCACCACACAGCAGATGCAAGCAGCTATCGGATCGACCGACTCCGCTTGATCGCTGCCTACCCACCTGGCCAACAACGGCTTTCGCCCCTCAGGCACCGCGTTGCGCACCCACGTCTTGCCCGAGCTCGAAAGAACTGCCAGAATTGACTCACAGGAAACTGACCGTTCGTCGTATCACGGCTACAATTGTCTTCACCGAGAGAGTGTCGAGACCTCCTTGGGCGAGCAGTTGATTCAATGCCATAATCATCGTAAGATTGGATGAGAGCCCTAACGCACTGCGAGGAGAAGAACCATGGATTTGAGAACCGTCAAGATCGAGAAGCCCGAAACGACGAACTTCATACTCGGGCAGTCACACTTCATCAAGACCGTCGAAGACATTCACGAGGCGGTCGTCCAGACCAATTCCAGCATCAAATTCGGCCTCGGTTTCTGCGAGTCCTCGGGTCCTGCGCTCGTTCGCTGGACGGGCAATGACTCGAATCTGATCGAACTCGCCCAGAAAAGTGCCTTAGCGCTTTCCTGTGGTCACTGCTTCATTCTCTTCATGGAGAGCGGCTTTCCGGTCAACATCCTTAACGCCATCAAGAACATTCCTGAAGTCTGTGCCATATTTTGCGCAACCGCAAATCCCGTCGAGGTCATCGTCGCCGAGACCGAGCAGGGGCGCGGGATACTCGGAGTCATCGACGGAGTGAAAACAAAAGGGATCGAAACGGAAGGCGACATCAAGACCCGGAAGGAGTTCTTGAGAAAGATCGGCTACAAACTTTGAGCAACGGAAGCGAGACGATCATTTTTCCCATCAGAAGTCACTCAACGAGACACATCAACAGAGACACGATATGAAATCATCTTGCGCGATTCTCCTCGCGGCGGGCGTACTCATCGGCTGTGCGCCCAGCCGTACCTACATCACAGATGCCCGGGTGATTGGACCTTACACACCTGCAGTGAAGGTGGGGGATTTCCTGTATGTTTCAGGCCAGATCGCCATGAAACCAGGCACAGCAGAGCTGGCGGCCGACGATATTGAGAGCCAGACCCGACAGGTTTTCGAGAACATCAAGGCCATCCTCAACAAAGCTGGTTACGACCTCTCGGACGTCGTTCAGTGCACTGTCTACCTCAAAGACATGAATGACTTCGCCAACATGAATCAGATCTACGGAAGCTATTTCACGCAAGGTCGTTTTCCTACACGTACGACGGTCGAGGTTTCCAACCTACCGCGGAACGCGAGAATCGAGATCACTACAGTAGCCTGCAAGGCACGTTAGAAAACTTCTGTGAACAGGGGTGTCCTATGAAACGAGAGAATAGACCCTCCCCCCATGTTGCCGTTCGTGCTCACAAGGGCACAACGCTTCACTGCAAAGGCTGGCTACAGGAAGCCGCCCTGCGGATGCTTATGAACAATCTCGATCCGGAAGTCGCGGAGAAACCACAGGAGCTGATTGTCTATGGCGGTACAGGCAAGGCAGCGCGCAGCTGGGACTGCTACGAAGCCATCGTTTCATCCCTCAGGAACCTGGAGAACGACGAAACGCTTCTTGTTCAATCGGGGAAACCCGTGGGGATATTCACGACGCACCCCAGCGCGCCGCGCGTCCTCATCAGCAACGCCATGATTGTACCACGATGGGCAACGTGGGATGAGTTCCGGCGCCTCGAGGGACTCGGCCTCACGATGTACGGTCAGATGACGGCGGGCAGCTGGATTTACATTGGCACCCAGGGAATCCTACAAGGGACCTATGAAACCTTTGCTGCTTGCGCAGCGCGGCACTTCCGGGGAAGTCTGGCGGGACGATTTCTGCTCACAGCGGGCCTCGGTGGCATGGGAGGAGCTCAACCGCTCGCCGCCACGATGAACGGTGCGGCGTGCCTCGTTGTTGAAGTCGACCCCGAGCGAATCCAGCGTCGCCTCAAAACGAGCTACCTCGATACAGTGGCGGATAACCTTGATGATGCGCTCATTCAAATTCGCGCCGCGAAAGAGAAGAAGCTCCCCCTCTCCGTGGGTTTGCTCGGCAACGCCGCCGACGTCATCCCAAAGATAGCCAACGGCAAGTTTCTGCCCGATATCGTCACGGACCAAACCTCAGCACATGATACGCTCAACGGATATGTCCCTGCAGGCATTCCCTACGCCAAAGCACTGGATCTGCGCAAGAGCAATCCGCAGAAGTATGTCCAAATGGCGAAAGCGTCGATCGTCGCACATGTCAAAGGGCTGCTGAAGCTTCAGAAGAAAGGCGCGATCGTGTTCGACTACGGCAACAACATTCGCGGCGAGGCGTTGGCCAGCGGTGTGAAGAATGCCTTTGCGATACCGGGATTCGTTCCTGAGTACATTCGACCCCTTTTTTGCGACGGTAAAGGTCCATTCCGATGGGCTGCGCTCTCCGGAGATCCTGACGATATCTACCGAACGGACCGAGCGGTCATGGAGACCTTCCCCGAAAACAGACAGCTCTGCAATTGGATCGAAAAAGCACAGAAACAGGTGGCTTTCCAAGGCCTGCCCGCGCGCATCTGCTGGCTCGGCTACGGGGAACGTGCAAAGATGGGCAAGATGTTCAACGATCTTGTGGCAAACGGTGAACTAAAAGCTCCCATTGTAATCGGTCGAGACCATCTCGATTGCGGCAGCGTCGCCTCTCCGAACCGCGAGACCGAGAACATGAGGGACGGGAGCGACGCCATTGCCGACTGGCCGATTCTGAACGCTCTGCTCAATGCCGTGGGCGGTGCAAGCTGGGTAAGTGTGCATCACGGCGGCGGCGTTGGCATCGGACTCTCGATTCATGCGGGCATGGTGGTTGTGTGTGACGGAAGCAAGGATGCTGAAGAACGCCTGCAGCGAGTGCTCACCTACGATCCGGGCCTGGGGATCATGCGCCACAGCGATGCCGGATACGAGCGTGCGATCAAGAATGCGAAGCTTCGGGGGCTGAAGGTACCAATGATGCCTTAGCCAGCTCCCCCACACATCTACACACGCGATTTGGTCTTCCCTTTCCACCACTCATTCGCACAGGCCTGTCGATGAGACGCAAACTGGCACTTGGTTTTGGCGTGACCCTCGTGATTCTGATCGCCATGGCCATCGTGTCATACCAGAGCACACGGCAGCTCGTCGAGAGCACCTCGTTGCTGGGGCGTTCACACGCAATTGTCGCGGGCCTTGATCATTTGCTCTACATCCTCACGAGAGTCGAGTCTGACTCCCGCGGGTATGTTCTGAATGCCCAATCGCAGCATCCACACTTCCAGAGGCTGGCAGCGGATTCGCTCGCCCATCAGCTCGAGCACCTGCGGGAGCTGACAGCCGACAATCCTTCGCAACAGCGTTCACTCGATGCCCTCGAGCCACTGGTCCGGCGCAAGCTTGATGTGCTCCAAGAGGCGATCGATGCTCGATCCGGCAGAGGCATGAGCGAAGCGGCCAAGATCGTCCAGTCCGGCCGGGGGGAGGAACTGATGGACAGTGTTGAAACGGTTGTCGCGGTTATGAAGGGTGTCGAGCAAGCCCTCCTCCTCACACGCGACAGCGAGGTCTCATCCACGCTTAGCCAGGCAGTGTTGATTCTCGCGGTTGGGTACCTCTCCGGATTCGGGCTTCTGGTCGTCGTGTTCATCCTGTTGACCCGTGAGGTCAACCGGCGTCGGTGGGCCGAGGAAGCTTTGCGCAAAAGCGAAGAAAGCTACCGCGAACTCGTCGAGAGCGCAAGCGACGTCATCTATCGCACAGACGATCAAGGCCGATTCACCTATGTGAATCCTGTCGGATTGCGCCTCATGGGGTATGCTGAAGATGAGGTGATGGGACGACGATATCTTGAGATTATCGAAGAGGCGTCTCGCGAAGAGCTGGAGCGTTTTTACAGACGCCAGGCTTTTATGCAGACTCCCAACACCTATCGCGAATTTCCCGCTGTTACAAAGAGCGGGTCCGTCGTGTGGCTCGGACAGAACGTGCAGCTTCTGAAGGAAGGCGATCGGATTGTCGGTTTCCAGGCCGTTGCTCGCGACATAACGGCTCGGAGGAAAGCAGAGGAAGAGCGCGACCGGTTCTTCACCCTCTCTCTTGACCTGCTTTGCATTACCGGTTTCGACGGATTTTTCAGGCTCTTGAATCCCTCCTGGCAGAAGCTGCTCGGCTTCACAAACGGAGAACTGATGGCCGAGCCTTTTACGAACTTTGTCCATCCGGACGACCGGCTGAGCACGTACGAACAGCTCTTGCGCGTCACACAGGGTACCAATCTGCTCTCCTTCGAAACGCGCTTCCGCTGCAAAGATGGCTCCTACAAATGGACGGAGTGGACTGCGACGCCCTTTGCTCATCAGCAATTGATCTATGCCGTCGGAAGAGACATCACTGAGCGGAAGAAGATCCAGGAGGACCTTGCTGAAAGCGAAAGCCGCTATCGCATCCTGGCCGAGAATTCGACCGATTTGATCGCTCGTCACTCCCCTGAGGGTGTGTTCCTCTACGTATCGCCTGCCTGCAAGACCTTGCTGGGATATGAAGCCGAGGATCTCGTCGGCCGTTCTGTGTTCGAGTTCTTCCACCCCGATGATCTCCTGAGGGCCACGCTCGATCGACCAAAGATCAAGGATCTCCCGGAATCCTTCACCAATGTCTACCGGGTTCGGAAGAAGGATGGGACGTTCATCTGGTTCGAGTCGACCAGTAGAACCGTTCGCGACAAAACAACCCAGATGGTTCTGGAGGTAATTACCGTCTCGCGCGACATCTCCGTGCGAAAGGCGGCAGAAGAGATGCTCGAGCAAAGCGAGCGCCGCCTCCAGCAGGTCATTGAAACTGTTGAGGAGGGAATCACGCTCAGCGACGAGAACGGACATTTTGAGATCTTCAATTCCGCGATGGAGCGACTCACCGGTTACACGATGGCCGAAGTGAATCAGTCCGGTGATTTCTCACGCATTCTCTATCCCGACCCCGACCTCCGTCAACGCGCCCTTGACGGACTCAAGGTCCTTCTCGAGGAAGGGAAATCGGTAGAAACGGAGTCAACCATCCGCACGAAGTCCGGCGAGCGCAAGACCATCCTTGCAACAACAGCTCTGCTGAACGTCTGGAACCGCCGCATGTTCCTCAGCGCGTACCGCGACATCACGGAACGGAAGCGAGCCGAAGAGGAACTCAAGAATGCCAAGGAGCAAGCGGAAGCCGCGACGCGTGCAAAATCCGAGTTTCTGGCGATGATGAGCCACGAGATCAGGACACCGATGAACAGCGTGATCGGCATGACCGATCTCCTCCTCGAATCTTCTCTGACGGACGAGCAGCGTGACTATGCCGAAACTATCAGAACCGGCGGCGAATCACTTCTCAGCATTATCAATGACATTCTCGACTTTTCAAAGATCGAATCCGGGAAGATTGAACTCGAGGAACGCCCATGCGAACTGAAAAGCTGCATCGAGGAGGTCCTCGATCTTCTCGCGCCGAAAACCATGGAGAAAGGACTTGACCTTCTCTATTGGGTCGATCCGCAGATTCCTCCATACATCATTGGCGATCCTCTTCGTCTCCGTCAGATCCTGATTAACCTCGCGGGGAACGCCGTCAAGTTCACCGACCGCGGAGAGGTCTACATCAGAGCTAGCCTCTCGTGGAGACTCGGCTCAAACCTCGAGCTCCAGTTCTCTGTCAAGGACACCGGCATTGGCATACCGCCCGAGAAGCTCGACCGCCTGTTCAAGCCGTTCTCCCAGGTGGACTCATCAACAACGCGCCGCTACGGGGGCACCGGTTTGGGCCTGGCAATCTGTACGAGACTTGTTCAACTCATGGGTGGAAAGATATGGGCCGAAAGCGAGGAGAACAGAGGCTCAACCTTCTTCTTCACGATACGTTCCTCCGTCGCACCCGGTGAAACCGATCTCCCCAAGGTGTACCTGCGAGGAAAAACTCCTGAACTCGCCGGGAAACGCATCCTCATCGTTGACGACAACACGACAAATCTCCTCATCCTCAGGCTGCAGACCGAACAGTGGGGCATGCTCCCGCGCACCACCTCATCCCCCCGTGAGGCGCTTGAGTGGATCGGAAAAGGAGACCCGTTCGACGTTGCGATCTTCGACATGCTGATGCCTGAGATGGACGGCATTCAGCTTGCCAGAGAGGCACGGAAGATCCGACCAAACAAGACACTTCCGTTCATTCTGTTCACATCGACGGGAAAAACTCCGGCAGAGGAGCCGGCCATCAGGGACTTCTTCTCCGCTACGCTTCCGAAACCGGTGAAGCGAACGGAGTTGTTTGATCTCATCCTCGAAGTGGTGTCCGGCAAGAAACCGATCGCACCCAAACCAAAGACACAGCTTGTCAAACCCACGGTTCGACCGGGCGAACTGAAGATCCTCGTTGCAGAAGACAACCCAATCAACCAGAAGTTGCTGCTGCGCGTGCTGAAGCAACTCGGGTTCAGCGCAGATATGGCCAACAATGGTGTGGAAGTCCTGAAGGCAGTGGAAACGTCACGATACGATCTCGTCTTCATGGATGTCCACATGCCCGAGATGGACGGACTTGAGGCAACGCGCCGGATCGTCAATAGTACGAAATCCGAGGATCGGCCGTTCATCATCGCCGTGACAGCGGACGCGATGCAGGGAGACCGGGATAAGTGCATCGAAGCAGGAATGGATGATTACATCAGTAAGCCCATCCGGATCACAGATATCCACGACGTTCTTGATCGTTGGGGGCAGAACGTGGGCAAGGAGGAGGCGGCTGAGCCTGTGTCCACCTCAGCCGAACATGATCAGGAGCTAGAGCAGCTGGTGCAGGATCGCGTTCACCAGCTCGGCCTCGAAACAGACACCGTCTTTATCAGAGAGCTTATCCAGTCATACATCCCTCTGATCAATACGCAGCTCAACACCATTCTCGAGGCACATAGGGAGAGGAACGCCAAGAAGCTCTCTCAGGCAGCCCATTCCCTGAAGGGTGCAAGCCTCAACGTCGGCGCGAATGCTCTCGCTGACCTGTGCCGCATTATTGAGGAAAGTGCTCGAAACAACCAGTTCGAGGCCCTCGAAACAGTCTTGGAAGAGATATAACGGGAACTCACCAAGGTGATTCAGGTGCTTTCGGGAATCAAGGGGAAGCTAGAGCCCCCGCCAGAGGCCTCCTGAAACGCTCAGCCGAATCTGGACCCGTTCAGAACATATGAAATACATCATTTTGGGTACCGGCGGCGTGGGAGGATTTTTCGGCTCGAGGCTCGCGCTTGCAGGTAATGATGTCTGGTTCGTCTCTCGCGGGAAGCACCTGGAGGCAATGAAACGCTCAGGGCTGCGCGTCAGGTCGACTGCGGGTGATTTAGCCATCCCCCCCGGCAAAATGACCGACCGTGCTGCAGACTCCGGCGCTGCTGATGTCGTTCTCTTCTGCGTCAAGTCGTACGACACAGAAGCCGCAGCGAAGCAGCTCGCTCCCATCCTGAACGACAGCTCCATTGTGCTCTGTCTTCAGAATGGCATCGACAATGAAGAGAAAATAAGGCGCATCATCACCCGTGGAGTCGTCTACGGCGGCGTAGCATACATTTCAGCGCGGATCACTGCGCCGGGAGAGATTACCGAGACGGGCGGTTTTCAGAAAATCGCGTTAGGGCCGCTGGACGGTCCCGTCGACAACCGAGCTCGTGATCTGCGGGATGTGTTCGTGCGCGCAGGAATCAGATGCGACCTGTCTGACGTGATCTTGAAGGACATCTGGAACAAATTTGTCTTCATCGCTTCGATGGGCTCTTTCACGGCCTTGTCACGACTAACGCAAGGAGAGATCATTGACTCTCCGCAGACCCTCTCTCTCGTCTTCGACGCAATGCGCGAAGTGCAACAGATTGCATGGAAACTTGGGGTCCGGCTTGAGCCACTTGATGAGGCAGTGATAACAAAAGGCCTGAAACGTTTTGATAGTGCCACACGCTCATCGATGTACTACGATTTGGTGAACGAGAAGCCTCTTGAGGTCGAGGCGCTGAACGGTACGGTTGTCCGGCTCGGTCAGCAGGTCGGCGTTCCGACCCCGATCCACCGCGTGATCTACACGTCCCTTCTGCCGTACCACCGGAAATTCCTCAACTCCCGCTCTCCTCAGGTGCCTGCATAACGTCGATGTCGTCGTGACCACGAACGATTCCTTCCCGCATGTCGGTCTCTGCGAACGATGCCGACACTCGACGATCATCACGAGCGCTCACGAGAGCCGGTTCTACCTCTGTGAACTCTCCGCCGCTGACCAAAGCTACCCAAAGTATCCCCGCCTGCCGGTCCTTCGTTGTCCGGGTTTCGAGGAACGAGATCCCGCACCCCAAAACGAGCGCTCATCCTAGCCAGCTTGCTTCTTTTGCCACTTCTTCGTTTCTTGGGCCGACATCGAAGGGGACCTCCGCACCGCCGTTCAAGGAAGCTGTTGCGACCGACGCAGAAGTCGTGGTCGAGAATTCGCAATATCAAGAACTCATCGCCAAAGAAGCCAAGCACTGGAGCGCGGTTCGACCGGATCCCCAGAACCCTCAGATCTGGCATGATCCACAGCTCTTTGAGATTTTTTTTGGGAAGCACTATCGGCGCCTCATCGAGCGAGCTGTTGCGGCCGGCCCAGCCGTCCTGGAACTCGGCTGCGGTGAAGGCAATCTTTCTATCGAGCTCGCTCAGCGCGGCCTTCACGTGACGGCCTACGACCTGAGTCCGGAACGGATCGAACGGGCCCAAGCCCGAGCACAGCGACTCCGTCTCGACCATTGCACGACTTTTCGCGTTGGCGATCTCAACACTCTCACGCTGCCCGCCGAGACGTTCGACAGCGTGGTTGCACATGACGCCCTGCACCATATTCTCAATATCGGCGGTCTGTGCGACGAGGTGCGGGGTTCCCTCAAGCCGACCGGGGTGTTTCTCGTCATGGATTTCATCGGCATGGGAGCGATCAGAAAGGTACTCGCCGCTGCACTGTACGCCCTGGTCCCGACGTACCAACCGTATCGCGCAAAGTGGAGCCTGCGCCACCGGCTCCGGGGTTTTCTTGCAGACGAAAACCGGAGGCGCCAGTCGCTACAGGATGGATCCGGATCCTCGCTCCACGATGAGTCACCGTTCGAAGAAATCTCGCAGCGATCGATAGTGAACGAAATCAGGAAGCGCTTGCTGCTCACAGCATATGAGACGTTCTGCCCATTCTGGTACTACTTCGCAGCCAGAATTCGTTTACCAAAGGGCATGAGATACTCCGTTGCACGGCTGCTCCATGTAATGGACGGCGTGTTGCTTCGCCTTCATCTGGTACGCGGGGCCTATTTCTTTCTTGAAGCAAGGAAGCTATAAATCCAACAAGACACGCTCGTGCAACTCCTTATAGAGAACATTAGAGAACTCGTGACTGTAAACGGCGGCGGGCGGCCATTCAAGACCGGCAAGGAGATGCGCGATCTCGGCGTCATTAAGGACGTGTGCGTGTTCGTCGAGGACGGCATCATCCGGTGGATCGGCTCCACCGGTGCGTTTGGGCTCTCCTTGAACCGTGATGCCGACGTCATCGACGCGTCATCGCTGGTCGCCCTTCCCGGGTTCGTCGATTCACACACCCACGCGCTCTTCGCGGGCAGCCGGGAGCGGGAGTTCGCGATGCGAGCCGAGGGAAAGACTTATCAGGAGATCGCCGCGGAAGGGGGAGGAATCGCGAGCACGGTCGCCTCAACACGAGCAACCTCCAAAAAGGAATTGAAGAAACTGACGAGCAAACGGCTCGACTCCATGATGAAGCATGGAACGACAACCGTGGAAATCAAGTCCGGCTACGGTCTCGATCCCGATACCGAAGTCAAGATGCTGGAGGCGATCAAGGAGCTTGCAGATGAGCATTTCATGACGATTGCCCCGACCTTCTTAGGAGCTCATGCCGTTCCCTCCGAATACGCACAGAATAAAGATGCGTATGTCGAGCTTGTCTGCGAACACATGCTCCCGTATGTCGCCAGAAAGAATCTGGCAAGATTCTGCGACGTGTTTTGCGAACAGGGCTATTTCACGCTTGAGGAATCGAGACGCATCCTGGAGCGGGCAAAATCGTTGGGACTTCAATTGAAGATTCACGCCGACGAGTTCAACGCCATCGGTGGCACGCGGCTCGCTGCTGAGCTTGGCGCTCTCTCCGTCGACCACCTCGAGCATATTCAAGCCGAGGGGATCAAAGCACTGAGGGGAAGGGAAACCATAGCGGTGGTTCTTCCCGGTGTCTCGTTCTTCCTTCGTAACCCGTACGCGCCAGCCCGCGCGCTCATCGACGCGGAGATCCCCGTTGCGATTGCCTCGGATTTCAATCCGGGCTCCTGCATGGCATTCTCCATGCCGCTGATGATGACCATTGCGTGTACACAGATGTCTTTAACCCCCGAGGAGGCGATCTGTGCTGCGACGCTCAACGGCGCTGCGGCGCTCGGCTTGTCAAGCATTCTCGGGAGCATCGAGGTTGGCAAGCAAGCGGATATCATCCTCTACGATATCCCAGACTACCGGTACCTGGCTTACCATTTCGGCACCAACCTCGTGGCGACCGTCATCAAGAAGGGGACAATCCTTGAATTCTCATAACGGGCGACTGAGCAGTTCATCATGAGACCTCTCGTCGAGTGCGTTCCAAATTTCAGTGAAGGAAGAAACGTCGAGATCATCGACACGATCTCATCGAGCATTCGCACAGTCGACAACGTAAAGCTGCTCAGCGTGGAGCCTGACAAAGACTACAATCGGACTGTTGTGACGTTCGTCGGCGAGCCTCACGCGGTTGAGGAAGCAGCCTTCCAGGCCACGAAAGTCGCTTCGGAGCGAATCGATATGCGAACGCACAAGGGGGAGCACCCGCGAGTCGGCGCGGTCGATGTCGTCCCATTCGTACCGATCTCCGGCGTGACGATGGAGGATTGTATCAGACTGGCCAACTTGTACGGAGCGCGGGTTGCCCGCGATCTGCATATTCCAGTCTACCTTTACGAATTTGCCGCGACCCGACCGGAACGGAGAAACCTGGCAACAATCCGCAAAGGTGAGTATGAAGGATTGCGGGTCAAGCTTGCCGATCCCGCGTGGAAGCCGGATTACGGATCGACAGATTTCAACGAAAGATCCGGAGCTACGGTAGCTGGTGCACGGAAGTTCCTGATAGCGTATAACGTGAATCTCAGCACGCCGAAAGCCGAACTGGCCCAGGAAGTCGCCCTCAGAATCCGTGAGAGCGGGCGGCCGATGAAGAGTTCCAACGGGGAAGTCGTCAAAGACGAGAAGGGCGAAACGATCAAGATCCCCGGCACGCTCAAAGCCGTCAAGGCTATGGGTGTGTATCTCGAACGCTTCGACATTGCCCAAGTCTCGATTAATCTGGTAGACTTCGAAACAACCCCCCCACACGTTGCCTTTGAAGAAGTGAAGAAGCAGGCAGCTACTCTTGGAATTGATGCCACGGGGAGTGAGATTGTCGGGCTCACACCTCTTTCGGCCCTGCTGATGGCTGGACGGTTCTACGCAGAGAGAGAAGGTCAACCAGAATCACTCTCGGAGGATTCGCTGGTCGCCTTGGCGACACGACATCTGGGATTAAGCCAGCTTGAGCCGTTCGACCCGACGAAGAAAGTAATTGACTACATGCTGTAGGAGTGTCGACCCGTGCTTCGGATCGCGAATCCGCGGCCCCTGGCACCGGACCACCTGATAGCGGAGACCTCATGCTCACATCCAACTCGCTTTCACAGTTCCTTGATGAGCTCGCCTCCAGCTCGCCTGCACCCGGAGGAGGAAGCGTTGCCGCTCTCGCAGGTGCGATCGGCTCAGCTCTCACTTCGATGGTCTGCAACCTGACGATCGGTAAGAAGAAATACGCCGGTGTACAGGATGAAATTCAGTCGGTATTGGCGCAATCGGAAAAGCTCCGGCGGGACCTCACAGAGATGATCGATCAGGACACAGAGGCCTTCAACAGTGTTATGGCGGCATTCGGGATGCCGAAGAACACCGAGGAAGAACAGCTCCAACGTACTTCAGCGATTCAAGAGGCAACGCAGCGTGCCACGCTTGTGCCGCTCAACGTCATGGAGCTCTGTGAGCGCGCGCTGATACTCGCAAAAGTTGTTGCGGAGAAAGGGAACAAGAACTCTGTGTCAGACGCGGGGGTTGCGGCTTTGATGCTTCAGGCTGCTTGCGCTGGCGCAGGCCTCAACGTCCGGATCAATCTTGTGGCACTCAAAGACGAGGTGTTCGTCGGAGGAACGATCGAAAGAATGAAGGTGATTTCCGGGAGGGTTGAAGAGCTTGCGGCTGAGACGCTTGCACTTGTCAATTCAGCGATAGGATAATGTCTAGGCAGCGGAGCCGTTTCCCGTTTGGAGTTCTGGGTTCAGATTTCAAACTGAAGAATTGAAGGACCCCCCCAGAGTCAATCCGGTTCACTCCGAAAAGTGCTGCCCGCTTTCTGCCTCTTACTTCCTCCTTTCTCCCCGCGCCATTTACATCTCACTTCTTGCATCTGACCCTTCACTCTTCTTGTCTTCATCTCTTCCAGAATGTAGCGCTGAAGAGCACTAAGACTGTGAACACTTCAAGTCGACCGGCAAGCATACAGAACGAGAGGATCCATTTTGCGATGCCCGAGATGTGAGCGTAGTTATCGACAGCTCCCACAGATCCGAAGCCCGGCCCCACGTTCCCCAATGTCGCGGCAACTGCCCCTGCCGAGCTGAGCACATCGAGCCCGGTCGCTGCGACGAAGACTGATGCGAGTACAAAAATGGCGACATACAGGCCAAGGAAGGCGAGAATCTCGCTGATGATATCGGTTGACACTCCGCGCCCGTTGAAACGAACGGGAAGAACCACTTTCGGGTGTACGAGCTTCTTGATTTCGACGACACCGTTCCTTAAGAGCAAGAGAATGCGAACGTTCTTCATTCCGCCGCCGGTGGATCCGGCACAACCACCGATGAACATCAACAGCAACAGGAGAACCTGGGCTCCGGGCAGCCAGAGTTCATAGTCTGCCGTCACGAAACCCGTGGTTGTGACGATCGAGACAACTTGAAACAGCGAGGCGCGGAAACGTGCTTCGACTGACCCGGCGATTTCTGACGGGATGAAAAAGGCAACGAGAGCAGTACAACCAAGGACGATAGCCAGGAAGAAGAGGAATTCATCGTCCCGCAAATGAGCACTGACGCTCCCCCTTAATGCCCGAAAGTGAAGCGTGAAGCTTGTTGCAGCTAGGAACATGAAGACGATAATGACGTACTCAAGGAAAGGCGAATTGTAGCTCGCGATACTCGCTGTCTGCGTCGAGAATCCCCCCGTGGCAAGAGTGGAGAAGGAATGGCACACCGCATCAAATAGAGGCATGCCCCCATACCAGAGCAGGCCAGTTTCTGCAGCCGTGAACAGGACATACACTCCCCAAAGTACCTTCGCCGTTTCACTGATCCGCGGTGTGAGTTTGTCCACCGTCAGGCCTGGAGCTTCTGCCTTGAACAACTGCATCCCGCCCACTCCGAGGAGGGGTAGAATAGCCACTGAGAGGACGATGATTCCCATGCCGCCGATCCATTGAGTGAGACTTCGCCAGAACAGAAGACCGCGCGGGAGATCTTCGGTGTTGGTTAGAACGGTTGCCCCGGTCGTGGTGAAACCAGAGACCGTTTCAAAATACGCATCGGTAAATGATGGGATAGCACCAGAGAGGAGGAATGGCAGGCTTCCGAACAGCGATGCTACAACCCAGCCGAGCGTGACGATCGCAAACCCTTCTCGAGCTCTGAGCTCGTCACCCCCTCTCCGATACTTCAGCCACAGGAGCAAGCCCACCACGATCGTTATGAGAGAAGAGAAAACGATTGGTTGAGCAGTTGCGTCGCCATAGCACAGGGAAACGGGAAGCGCGGTCAGCATCAGAACGCCGACCGATACCAGAAGGAATCCCAGAACACTGAGAACGGGCTGTAGCCGCATAGTCTAGCTGAAGAACCTCTCTACTTCCTTGATGGCCTTTGGCAAGCAAAACACGACCACCCGATCCTGCGGGCTGATGCGTGTCGACCCCACAGGAATCGTTGCGCTTCCATTGTGGATCACACACCCAACAATCGCTCCGTCGGGGAAATTGAGATCCCGGAGCGGCTTCTTGGTGACCGGTGATCCTTTCTGGGCGACCATCTCGATGATCTCGGCTTCAACGCCGTGCAGGGTGGCGACGGAAACAATCTCCCCTCTTCGCACAAACTTCAAGATCGCCGTCGCGGCCGAAAGCTTCTTGCTGATGAGGGCATCGATGCCGATCGTGTTTGCCAGGGGGATGTAGTCGAGTTTTTCCACATGCGCGATTGCCTTTTTCACACCGAGGTGCTTTGCCATGAGGCATGAGATGATGTTGTCTTCTTCATCGCGTGTGACGGCAACGTATGCATCCATATCCTGAATGCCCTCCGTCGCCAGTAAGTCGATATCTTTGCCTTCTCCTTGAATCACCATCGTCTTTGGCAGTTCGTCAGCAAGCCGCACTGAGGTCTCCTTGACAGATTCAATAAGCTTAACGGAGACTTCGGCTTGGAGCGCTTCGGCAACGTGCCGGCCAATGTTGCCCCCGCCGAGGATCATGATCTTCTCGAACGTCGCCGTGTCCTTGCCGGCTAACCTCAACATCTCCGGAACGTGTTCTGTCACGCAAATAACAAAGACCTGATCCCCCTTCTTGAACACATCATCTCCCGACGGGATAATTGTGCGCATTCCTCGATGGATGGCAACCGCACGAAACTCAAGCTCTTCATGGTCGGCTATCAGATTCTTCAAACGCCGGTTGATAAGGATACTTCCTTCGTCAATGCGCAGGCCGATGAGCTGGATTCGTCCATCCGCGAAATCGAGCACATCTGTCGCTGCCGAGCGGCGAATCAAGCGAACGATCTCTTGCGCTGCCAGGCCATCAGGATAAATCACAAGATCGACGCCAAAATCCTTTAGCTGGATTGGGCTGTCGGAGACGAGGAATTCCGGATCATTGACCCGGATAATCTTCTTCTTCGTGCCCAGCTTATCCGCAATGAAGCACGACGTAAGATTCACTTCATCTTTTGAGGTAACGGAAATGAGCATATCCGCCTCGGCAGCCCCGGCCCGCTGCAGGGTGCTGATCTGACTCCCGCCCCCTTCGAGGGTCATCACGTCCAGAGACTCGCTCACACGCGCCAGCTGCTCGTCGCTGACGTCGATGACTGTAATGTCATGCTTTTCCTGAGAGAGGATCTTCGCCAGGTGAGATCCCACCGCCCCCGCACCGACTATGAGTATCTTCACTGCAGAAATTCCCTTTCTTGTGACTGTCTAGCAAGGTAGAACCGTGCGCGCGGCTGCTACCTATTCCAAGTCATTTCCCCCTACCAGCCGCCGACCACCCAACTTAGCGCGGAGAGTGCAGCTGTCTCGGAGCGCAGCCTCCTTGGCCCCAACGAAATCGGAATGAATCCATGATGTATTGCCGCCGCTAACTCCCCTTCGGTAAATCCGCCCTCCGGACCGATGGCAAGCAACACCGACGACGCTTGCGTGTGGTGCTTCAACACCGATCCGATGAACTGAGAGTGCTCTGTCGTCTCATGCGGAATCAAGCGGAGACTGTAGCTGCGGGCGTGGCCCACAAGACCCGCAAACGCCGTCAACTCGACAATCCGCGGGAGGTATGATCGACCACACTGTTTCATCGCAGAGATAGCAACTTTCTCGAGACGAGCGTGCTTCTCGCGTTTCGGCACGGTCCGTTCGCAGATCGTCGGGATGAACGTCCGGACGCCCAGCTCTGTCGCTTTCTCCACAAGGAAATCGAACCGAGCGGGGTTGCGGAGGAGCGAAACAGCGAGGGCGATGTCCAGCTTCGTTTCATTCAAGCGATGCTTCGTTTCAATGATGCTGCATTCAGCGTGGACGCGATCGATCAGCCGGATCACAACCTCATATGAATTGTCACAACCATCCGTGACAAGAATGTGATCACCTGCTTTCTTCCGGAGGACGCGAGCGAGATGCCGATACTCCTCGCCGCGAATAACGACTGTCTGATCGCAAACGTCCTTCGGATCCACGTAGAAGTTGTCCATAGATCAAAACGAAGCTCCAAAATCCAGGACGAAGTCACCCCTGCCCTTGTTGTTCAGCGCATACTCGGTCCGCACGACAATGCTGTAGGGAAGGAGGAAGTGCAGACCCGCCCCGTACCCCGACCGCCATGGCATGTGGCTGAACGACTCCGTCCGATACCAGATCTTGCCCACATCAGCAAAGAGCCCGATGTACAGACCGTAACGCCACACGCTGAACTCCGGCGGCAAATAGGCTGTGCTAAGCTGCAGGTAGCGCGGCGTGAGGACCGGAATTCGGACCTCGACGCTGCTCCCCACCCTGTGTTCGCCTTCGAACACGGTGTTGAAGTAGCCGCGAAGCCTCTCGTCGTAACCGAAATAGGTGTGAAGATACGGGGGCGCCACACCCCCGCCAAGAAACGATCCAAAAGCCCTTGCACAGAAAGACGGACCGCCGTCGAACGGCCGGTAGCCTCGGAGGTCTATTTTGTACCGCAGGAGATCCACCTCCGACTTACCCATTCCAAACTTCGTCACCGAGAGCGAGAGAACCTCGCCCTTCGTTGCATACTCCCAAACGTCGCGCGTGTCGTGCAGGTAACGAAAGCCGATGGAGAAGAACTCGTCGGTGCCTGTTCGCGAGGCCGTCCGCCCCTCCAGGGGGTCGGTGATATTCCACCGGTCATAACCGAAGGATCCAAGAACAGTTGTGTACAGACCAAAGCGCTTGCCAAGCGTTGTACTCAGAGCGGAGACACGCTGGTTGTACAGTCCTTGGTTAACATTGAGGTTTTGCACATGGCTGTAGCTTGCCTTACCGGCGAAAAAAATGTCGTCGGCTGTGATCTTCGGATTCTGATACGAGAGGCTGACCCATCGATCAAAGCCTAGCGCAAATGACGCGACCACCTTCTCATTGCGCCCCCGGAAATTCTGATGGATGATCCCCAAGCCATAGTACAGTTTCTTTATGTCGCGATACTTGAAACCAATCACTGGAACCGGGAAGATGTACCACCGCTCCGACACCCGAACAAACACTGTGGCCTCGTTACCTTCAGAGGTATAGTCGATGTCAACGCGGTTGAAAAGTCCCAGGCCATAAATGCGGTTTTTATCATGGTCGATGAGCTCAGCCGTCAGAGGTCCTCCAACCTTGATCGACATTTCGCGGAGTATCACGTAATCCTTCGTGGTCTCGTTGCCCACGAGGACGATCTCGTTCACGACAAGAGCCGAATCCGGCAACGCCTGTGCTGCTACCGCTGCCGAACAGCAGAAGAAGAAAAACCCCGCCAGCCAGAAACGATCCATCGCTATGTTCCTCATCTCCGCCAAGATCCCCTGGTACACGCAAAACCCCGTCCGCAAGAAGGGAAGGGGTATACAGAGCTTTTGCTATATGCTTACTTCATCAGGCGTCGATACTCGATCTTGATGCAATGATCCATGATAACCTGAAGTCCAGCCTGCTCCGCGCGCGCGGCAGCCTCCTGATTCACGACACCAAGTTGCATCCAGATCGTCTTCGCGCCGATAGCCACCGCTTCGTCAGCAATGACCGCAACAACGAGGAACCGTGCAATCTGTCCGCTGTCGCGGCCCGGTTTCGGCGACGCGCCCACCACGGCAATCGTCCGCGTCCGCCGTAGAATCGTTCGAAGCGTATCGTCGTCCTCAATCGGCATTGCGTTCAATCCGCCTTGCTCTCGGCGTCTGCGTATGACTCAATCGGGGGACATGAGCAGACGAGATTGCGGTCGCCATACGTGCTGTTGATGCGGCCGACAGCCGGCCAGAACTTGCGGTCGCGCAGAAACGGAAGCGGAAACGCCGCCTTTGCCCTCGTATACGGGTGCTTCCATTCATCCTTCATCGTTTCGCGGGCAGTGTGGGGGGCATTTTTTAGAACATTGTCTGCCTTGTCCGCTTTCCCGTCGATGATTTCTTCAATCTCATGTCGTATCGCGATGAGCGCATCAGCAAACCGGTCGAGCTCGGCTTTCGGCTCACTTTCAGTCGGCTCAATCATCAGTGTGCCCGGCACCGGAAACGAAACCGTCGGAGCGTGGAATCCGTAGTCCATCAATCGCTTGGCAATGTCCTCAACCTCGACGTGTGCCGATTCCTTGAATCCCCTCGTGTTGAGAATGAACTCGTGGCCGATCCTTCCATTCACCCCTTGATAGAGAACCGGATAGTGTTTCTCGAGCCGCGACTTCAGGTAGTTCGCGTTCAGAATCGCGTACCTCGTTGCCTCTGTCAACCCCTCTGAACCGAGCATCTTGATGTAGGCATACGAAATGAGAAGAATGCTGGGGCTCCCCCAAGGTGCAGACGCAACCGCACGAATTGCCTTGCTCCCTCCCACCTTGACCACAGGATGTCCCGGGAGATACGGAGCCAGGTGCGAGGCAACACAGATAGGACCCATTCCAGGGCCGCCACCACCGTGCGGAATGCCGAATGTCTTATGCAAATTGATGTGGCAGACATCTGCGCCGATCAGACCAGGACTCGTCAGACCGACCTGGGCATTCAAGTTGGCCCCATCCATGTAAACCTGACCACCGTTTTGGTGAACGATTTCACAGATCTCGCGAATTTCTTCCTCAAAAACCCCATGGGTAGAAGGATATGTCACCATCAGCGACGCGAGAACGTCTTTGTATGCACTAGCCTTCGAGCGGAGATCCCCTACATCGATATTCCCCCTGTCGTCACAATTCACCACAACTACCTTCAGCCCTGCCATGACAGCACTGGCAGGATTTGTGCCGTGGGCCGACGACGGTATCAGCACGACATCACGGTGACCCTGGCCTTGATCGCGTAGGTACGCGCGAACAACCATCAAGCCGGTGAACTCCCCCTGAGCTCCCGAGTTCGGCTGGAGCGATGCAGCCGCAAAGCCCGTGATTTCACACAGCGCATCCCCAAGTTCCCTGAAGATCTCTTGATACCCCTGGCACTGTTCCAGCGGAATGAACGGATGGAGACTTGAAAACTCCGGCCAGGTCACCGGCATCAACTCGGTTGCCGCATTCAGCTTCATGGTACACGAGCCCAGAGGAATCATGGAATACATCAGCGAGAGATCCCGGTTCTCAAGGCTCTTGATATACCGCATCATCTCCGTTTCGGAATGACACGTATTGAAGATCGGGTGTTGAAGAAACGCGCTCTTCCGGGCGAAGGGCGCGGGCAATGCTGGCTGCAGACCGGCATACTTGTTTCCGAGGTCGACAACCTGGCGGGCGCGTCCTTTCGCTTCTGCAAAAACAGTTATGAGATTGGTAATATCATCGAGGTCGGTTGTCTCATCGAGGGATATGCCGATGAACTTCTCATCGATAGTTCTCAGATTGTAGCCTGCCTCAAGCGCAAGCAGGTTGATCTTCGCTGCCGCGTTGCCGTCTGGAGCAACGATTTTGAGCGTATCGAAATACAAGCCGTTGTGTTGCTTGTAGCCAAGCTCGTTCAATTCCGCTTCAAGTATCTTGGCCAGCACGTGGACACGCGCGGCAATTCTTCTGATCCCGCCAGGCCCGTGGTAAACGGCGTACATACCTGCCATGATGGCCAACAGTGCCTGTGCCGTGCAGATATTCGACGTGGCTTTTTCCCGGCGGATATGCTGCTCACGAGTCTGCAAGGTCATCCGATACGCTTTGTCGTTTTGCGCGTCGATCGAGACCCCGATGATACGCCCCGGCATCTGGCGGATGTATTCATTTCTGGTTGCGAAGAACCCGGCGTGCGGACCTCCGTACCCCATCGGAACGCCAAACCGTTGCGAGTTGCCCACCACGACGTCCGCGCCGAGCTCACCCGGCGGTGTCAACAGCGCCAAGCTGAGAAGATCAGACGCCACCACGACCAGCGCGCCGACGCCGTGAGCGTGCTCGATGAACTTCCTGCAATCCGTGACAGCACCGTCCTGGCCGGGGTACTGCAAGATCACCCCAAAGAAGGACTTATTGAGCGTCGCCGTGTTGTGGTCACCCACAACAACCTCGATGCCGACCGCCGAGGCACGGGTCCTGATCACATCGATCGTTTGAGCCCAGCACGTGTCTGAGACGAAGAACTTGTCCGCCGGCGAGCCATCCGTCTGCTTGTTGACAATGCCGTGTAGCATTGTCATCGCTTCCGCAGCCGCGGTCCCTTCGTCGAGCAGAGAGGCATTTGCCACGTCCATGCCGGTCATATCCATGACCATTGTCTGATAGTTCAGCAACGCCTCCAGACGACCCTGCGAGATCTCGGGCTGGTAGGGCGTGTACTGCGTGTACCATCCTGGATTCTCGAAGATATTTCGCAGGATGACGCTCGGCGTTATGCAGCCATAGTACCCTTGGCCGAGATAGGATTTCATCAATCTGTTCTTCCAGGCAATTTCCCGCAGCGAACGCAGGAATCTGTACTCGCTGATCGGCGGAGGCAAGCGAAGCCCCTTCCGAAGACGAATGGAAGCGGGAATCGTTTGGCTGATGAGTTCATCCAGCGATTTCACACCGATGGTGCCCAGCATCTCATGGAGATCGCTTTCACGCGGTCCAATCTGCCGCGCCTGGAAATCATTTTCGTCAAAATGGGGATTAGTCATGGGTCTGGGATTGCGTGGTGTCGGATTGATGGTCGGCAATTTTGTCCAACGCTTGAGCCGCCGCTGCTTGCTCAGCATCCTTCTTGCTACGCCCTGTGCCTGTGCCATAGCTGACATTCTCAAGGAAAACCTCAACGGTGAAGCGACGGTCGTGGTCCGGACCGTCCTCCCGCACAATCATGTAGCGCGGCACACCCAGGGAACGCCCTTGCGAATACTCCAGCAATGCGCTTTTGTGGTTGTCATCAGTCAGGGCTGAATGAAGAACATCGTCGTTGGCCAGAAGCGTCCTCTGAACAAAGGCGTGTGCATCCGCCAGCCCGCCATCGACGTAGATCGCACCGATAATTGCCTCAAAGGCATCAGAGAGAATGGATTCGGATCCACTGCCAATGGACTGAATGGCGCTGGAGCTGAGAAGGAGGAAATCTGGCAACTGGAGGTCTTTTGCGCGCTGCGCAAGAACCCGCCGATTCACAAGGCGCGACCGGATTTTCGTAAGCTCCCCCTCTTCCATTAAGGGGTACGAGCGATAGAGGTGTTCCGCGACGAGAGAGTTGAGAATCGCGTCACCGAGGAACTCGAGGCGTTCGTTCGAATTCCAGCGCTCGTCGGTGTATTGCAGGAACGATCGGTGAATGAGGGATTCAAAAAAGAGGGTCCAGTCCTTGGGGTGATACCCAATGATGCGCTCAAATCGGGCGAAGTCGAATCTTTTCCCTTCCAGCCCTGCAGTCAGGCCCTCGATCTGTAAGCTAAGACGTGACCGACTTCGACGCGGAAGTAACCAGTTGAACAATTTTCCGAGTGCCGTGAACACACAAGACTCCGCCCCAACCACTCCATGACGCTGCTACTCCTGATATCTCCGGAAAAGGAGTGAAGCGTTATGGCCACCAAATCCAAACGTGTTACTGATGGCAACGTTGATATTCCAGTCCCGCGCGGTGTTGGGTATGTAATTGAGGTCGCACTCGGGATCTGGCGTTTCCAGATTGATCGTCGGATGAACTTTGTTCTCGCAGATCGACATGATGGTCGCTACCGCCTCAGCGGCCCCCGCTGCACCGAGCAAGTGCCCGATCATCGACTTCGTTGAATTCACCGCCATCCTGTATGCCCGCTCGCCAAACACTCCCTTGATCGCGGCAGTCTCGCTCACGTCACCTACGGGTGTCGATGTCCCGTGGGTGTTGATGTAGTCCACATCATCAGCTGTCAGCCCGGCATCCTTGATAGCTTGACGCATGGAACGGACCGCACCTTCACCACCGGGTGCTGGTTCGGTAATGTGGTGTGCGTCCGCAGTGAAGCCGATCCCTCCCAGCTCGGCGTAGATCTTCGCATTGCGGCGGATGGCGTGACCCACCTCTTCGAGGATGAGGATCGCGGATCCCTCACCCATCACAAAACCATCGCGGTTCTTGTCAAACGGGCGACTTGCTTTCTCGGGCGCGTCGTTGCGTGTAGAGAGGGCCCTCATGGCGTTGAATCCCCCGATGCCCATCGGACAGATGGCCGCTTCTGCGCCCCCAGTTATCATCACGTCGGCATCACCCCGCTGAATCAAAATGAAGGCATCGCCGATGGCATGCGACGATGTTGCGCAGGCTGAGGTGGTCGAGTAGTTTGGGCCCTTCAGTCCATAGCGCATGGAAATCCGTCCGGGCGCGATGTCTGAAATCATCATTGGAATGAAGAACGGACTGATCTGACGCGGGCCGCCAGTCTTCAGCACGGTCTCCTGCTGCTTGTGGTACGTCCACATACCGCCAATTCCCGAGCCCACAATTACACCGATGCGCTCACGATCCTCCTGCTCCACATTCAGCCGCGAGTCTGCCAACGCCGTCTCCGTTGCCACGAGTGCAAACTGAGTGAAAAGGTCGGTCCGCTGAGCGAGCTTCCGATCCATGTGCTTCATTGGATCGAACCCCTTGACCTCACACGCGAACTTCGTCTCATACATTGACGCGTCGAAGTACGTGATCGGTCCGGCACCGCTCTTCCCTACCAGCAGGCTTTGCCAATAATCCTGGACATTCAAGCCCACCGGTGTGATCACTCCCATGCCGGTGATGACTACTCTCCGCTCTGGTCCATGAAACGCCATGGTGTTCGTCCTTCATTCCTGGTTACCGTGGCACAGCATTCTCGAGGATAGAAGGCACTGCTCCCTCGCCCCCGAGTTCTCCCACGCAAGTAGCTATGAGAGCTTTGTTTTCAGGTAGTCGATTGCGTCGCCGACGGTGGAGATCTTCTCGGCGTCTTCGTCCGGAATCTGGATGTTGAATGCTTTCTCGAACTCCATCACGAGCTCGACTGTATCCAGCGAATCCGCACCCAAGTCGTTGGTGAAGGAAGCCGCCGGTGTAATCTGTGCCTCATCCACCCCCAACTTGGAGACGATGATCTCTTTTACCTTTTTCTCGACTTCTGCCATACACGGTTCCCTTTCGAGGTATGATTGATTGGTTGATGTGTTGAATCTACATGGCAATTCCCCCGTCAACGCACAGTACCTGTCCTGTAATGTAACTGGCGGCGGGTGAAACCAGAAACACGACAACACTGGCAACCTCTTCCGGCTGCGCCGTTCTCTTCATTGGAATAAGATTCATGAGTGCCTCGCGCTGTTGGGCGCTGAGTTTCTTCGTCATTTCGGTCTCCACATACCCCGGAGCAACCGCATTGACTTGAATATTGCGAGATGCAAGCTCTTTTGCAAGAGTTTTCGTCAGTCCGATAACGCCTGCCTTCGAAGCGGCATAATTCACCTGGCCTGCATTGCCAATCAGTCCGACGACCGATGCGATGTTGATGATCGTCCCTCGACGCTGACCCACCATCTGCCGCGATGCCGCCTTGCAAAAATTGAACGTTCCCTTCAGATTCGTATCGATCACGGCATCCCACTCCTCCTCGGACATCCGCACGAGCAGGTTGTCCCGCGTGATCCCCGCATTGTTCACCAGAATGTCAAGACGTTGATGCTCCTTCACAATAGTGTCAATGACTCCTTGAGCCGCATTGAAATCGCGAACATCGGCTTGGAGGGCTGTCGCTCTCAATCCTTTGGAGCGAATGATGTTCACCACCTCATCGGCCTCTGTGCCGAGCCGAACGTCAACCAACACAATGTGGGCACCCTCAGACGCGAGGGCGAGGCTGATGGCTTTTCCGATCCCGCGTGCGCCGCCGGTCACACAAGCCACTTTGTTGTCGAGGATTCCCATCTGGAGTATCCTTCAATCATACATGCCAGGAAGAACCTGGCCGGTGATGTAGTCCGAAGCAGGAGAAGCAAAAAACAGTACCAGCTCTGCGATTTCCTCCGGCTGGGCCACCAGCTTCATGGGCAAGAGACCGGAGAATCCTCCCATCTGCGAGAGATCAAGTTGCTTGACCATATCTGTTGCCACGAATCCCGGCGCAACGGCGTTCACCTGGATGTTTCGCGTGGCCAGCTCCTTTGCTATCGTCTTCGTCAGCCCGATCATTCCCGATTTCGCGGCGGCATAATTTGCCTGCCCGGGATTGCCGATGACACCGGAGATGGACGCCACGTTAACGATTTTCCCCCGCCGCTTCGCGATCATCGAACGCGAGACGGCTTTGCAGAAATTGAACGCGCTCTTCAGATTCGTATCGATCACGTCATCCCAATCTCTTTCGGTCATACGCACCAGCAACCGATCACGAGTAATGCCAGCGTTGTTGACCAGAATGTCGATAGGTCCGAACTCTTCGCTGACGCGGTCAACGACCGCCTGAGTCGATAGGAGGTCTTTTGCATCCGCCTGCAAAGCAAACGCCCTCACCCCTTTTGAGCCGATCGCGTTGACCGTTTCCTGGGCAGAAGATGCAGCAGATTTATACGTGAACGCGATGTTCGCTCCCTCCTCTGCCAGCAACAACGCGATCGCCCTTCCGATCCCCCGGGATGCACCCGTAATCAATGCAGTCTTGTCTGCAACCCACCCCATCTGTCAACCACCAATCAAAGTGCGAATGAGGTCTCTACGTGCCGAGATCGCTCATTCTCTCAATGCCGACCGCCGCAACACTTCCGCTGATCCTCTTGACGAGGCCTTGCAGAACCTTGCCGGGACCGATCTCGACGAATGCCGTCGCTCCGTCGGCCATCATGTTGACGATCGTCTCCTCCCAACGGACGGGACTCGTGAGCTGCTGATAGAGCAGCTCACGGATCTCTTCGGCTTTCTGCACGGGCGTGGCCGTCACATTCGCGTAGATGGGGATCGAGGCATCCCGAATCATCGTTGTGTCGAGGGCCGCCTTGAGACCTGTTCGGGCCGACTCCATCAAAGGTGAGTGGAAAGCTCCGCTCACAGGGAGCTCTTTGACCATCTTCGCACCGCGCGCTTTCGCCAACTCCATTGCCTTTCGCACACCGGCAACTGCGCCGGAAATCACGATCTGCCCCGGAGAGTTGAAATTCGCTGCTTGCACGATGCCCACGGGCCACGCTTCACAACACACTTCCCCGACGGTATTCGCATCAAGACCCACCACCGCGGCCATCGTCCCCGGTCGTTCGATTCCCGCCTTTTGCATCAGCTCGCCGCGCAGCCGAACGAGTCTCAAGCCATCCTCGAACGTGAGCGCGTCGGCATATACCAGTGCCGAGTATTCACCAAGCGAATGACCGGCAGCCATCGCGGCGGGTTCGCCACGGTACAACGTTGAAAGAACGATGCTGTGCAAAAAGATTGCCGGCTGCGTGTTCCGTGTTTGCCTCAGTTCTTCCTCGGGTCCATCGAAGCAAAGTCTGCTGAGTGGAAATCCGATCAACGCGTCTGCTTGCTCGAAGATCGCTTTCGCTTCGCCATCCTCCTCGTAGAGGTCCTTCCCCATCCCTACGTACTGCGAACCCTGACCCGGAAAGAGAAAAGCGGTTTTTCGCATGCCGCGCCCATCACTTTGCCGGATTCTCCAGCGACCACTTCATAAGCACAGCGCCCCAGGTGTAGCCCGCTCCGAAACTAGCCAGCACGATGTTCTGTCCACGCTTGAGCTTGCCGGTCTCCCACCACTCCGAAAGGCACAGAGGAATCGTTGCAGCGGTCGTGTTGCCGTACTTGTCGATGTTGATCATGACCTTCGACCGATCAAGACCCATTCTTTCGGCCGTCGCATCGATAATGCGCAGATTTGCCTGATGCGGCACCAACCACGCAACGTCGTCACCGGTGAGGTTGTTGCGCTGCATGATCTCGGCGGAAACATCAGCCATTCCCTTGACAGCGACCTTGAAGACCGCTTTGCCGTCCTGGTAGATGTAGTGCATTCGCCTGTCAACCGTCTCATGCGTCGCCGGGTTCAAGCTCCCTCCACCCTTCATGTAAAGAAAAGCGCCCCCCGAACCGTCGCAATACATCCGATAGTCCAACAATCCGTACTGTGGATCGTCCGACGGCTCCAATAGGACGGCTGCGCCAGCATCACCGAAGAGAATGCACAAATTGCGATCGGAATAGTCGGTAATGCTGCTCATCTTGTCTGCACCGACAACGACCACCTTGGAAGCCGCACCGCTTTCAACGAATTGAGCCCCTGCGGCAAGAGCATAGAGAAATCCCGAGCACGCTGCGGAAATATCGAAGCCCCATGCGTTGCTCGCGCCAATCTTGTCCTGCACAACACACGCGGTCGGAGGGAAAAGCATGTCGGGAGTGACGGTGGCAACAATAATCATCTCGATTTCCGTCGCCTCCATCTTTCTGCGCACAAGGAGGTTTTCGATTGCCCCGGCGGCAAGATCCGACGAGGCACCTTGCTGCAGGATACGGCGCTCCCGGATCCCGGTGCGCGTAACGATCCACTCATCGCTCGTGTCGACCATCTTTTCGAGATCGGCGTTGGTCAGTACCCTCTCAGGAACGTAGTGGCCAACCGCCGTGATTGTTGCTCTGCGCTTGCTCATACGCTGCCTCTACGATACTGGTGCCATCAAAGGATCCCCCGAAGCAGGATTGTGGGCTCCCTGCATCGCCTCTTCGATATACTTGTTGAGCTGTGACCTGGCAACCCGCACGGCTGTGAGGATCATGTTCTTAAAGGCTTTAGGACTCGAACTGCCGTGGCCGATGATGGAAACCCCATTCACGCCGAGCACCGGAACGCCACCAAACTCTTCATAATCCATGTCCCGAAGGGAAGCTCGCAACGATCCGCGTGCCATCCCGATCAAAAGCTTGCGCCAGAGACTCGCACCCGCGTACTGCCTGAGTTTCGACTTGAGAAATCCAGGAACACTCTCTCCAAACTTGAGAATGACATTCCCCACAAAGCCGTCGCAGACAACAACCTGGGCCTTGCCTTTCAGAATGTCACGCCCCTCCACATTTCCAATGAAATTCAGACTACTGGATTCGAGCATCACGTATGCTTCCTGCACGACCTCCGTCCCTTTGAGCTTTTCCTCACCGATGTTCAGGAGCCCCACCTTGGGATTCTCATAGTTGAAAACCCGCCTGGCATATGTGCTCCCCATAATGGCAAACTCATAGAGGTGTTGCGCGCGGCAATCGACGTTTGTGCCGGCATCAACCAGCAGGCAAACGCCCGTCTCTGAAGGGAAAAAAGCGCCAATGGTGGGCCTGCTGACTCCTTTAATCCGACCAAGAATGAGAGTTGAAGCAGAAAGGACTGCGCCCGTATTCCCGGCGCTCGCGAACGCGTCTGCCTTGCCTTCTTTGTGGAGCTGCATCCCGACGGCAAGCGATGAGCCCTTCTTTTGCTTCAGCGCGGCCGTCGGAGAGTCATCCATCGTAATGACCTCTTCAGCATTGACGACCGATATTGAGAGGCCCTGGGCATTCTG
>VGWB01000005.1 GCA_016873755.1 Ignavibacteria bacterium
CAGAGAGGATCACTTCATCCCCCGGAAGATGCACGAGATGCAGATGGCGGCCCTTGTCCGCGCGCGAACCGTAACCGGGCGAATGTTCACCAGACAAGAGCATGCCCAGAACCATTGTCAGACGGGGAATATCGGACTCGCACTGGAAGTCATGAGAACATGGATCGAAGAACGAACACACTGCTGACGTTCACAAACTGGGTCACTCGCGTCAGTTCATGGCTCATTCTGGCCTCGCTCCTCTCCTGTTCGCCACCGCATCCGCAGAGGCTGGTGAACGCAATGAGGAGCAACGCCGCCTGTCCGTTGGATTCCGCCCAGATCCAGTCGGTCTTCAACTACATGCAGCACTTCCCCAACGAGTCTGAGGTGTCCATTGCCCTTCTCGTGGGGGATTCCACATCGTTCATCGGCGTCAAGAGGCACAATGACTCGGTGATCTGTGTCGAGAACCGGACCGGCATTTTCGAGGTCGGCTCTGTGACCAAGACCGTCACGGCAACAATGCTTGCCAAGCTTGTCTATCACGGCGTTATCGGTCTTGACGCGCCGATCAAGTCCTTCCTCCCCATCAAACTGATGCAGAGCTCACTCAACGGAAAAGAAGTGACGCTCCTTCATCTCGCCAATCACACCTCAGGGCTTCCCAGGGAACCCGATAACGTGAGCACAGATTGGGCGATGCCTGGAAGCCCATACCGTACGTATGACACAACGAAGCTATACGACTATCTTTCCAGGAGGATGACACTGCTATCCACACCGGGCGAGAAGCGTGAGTATTCCAATCTCGGCGGCGGGCTGCTGGGCCATCTCCTGACACTCATCACGGGCACGTCGTATGAAGCCCTCTTGGACGAATCGATCTGCAAACCGCTGGGCCTGCACAGCACATTCGTCGCGCTTGATACTGAACGCACGCAGCACCTCGTTCAGGGAAGGGATCCCAAAGGGAATGTCGTTCCGAACTGGGAACTGAATGTGCTCGCCGGGGGAGGCGGAATCAAATCCACCGCAGAAGACATGGCGAAGTATATCCGGGCACACATGACCGACACGACGTACTTCTTCCTCACGCAAAAGCCGACGATGAAGTACACCGAGCATAATACCGCGGGACTCAGTTGGGCCTGGTACACGAACGGTAGCAGGAATTTCGTCGATGCAACAGGTGGAACCGGGGGTTACTCGTGCTCCGTCATTTTCGAGCGGTCGACGAGAACGGCAATCGTCCTGCTGACAAACGTCTCCGCATTCTTGGCATCGAAGGGGGACTACATTGTGAAGATGTCTCGGGCATTGTACGACCCACTCGCGGCCTCTCGAGAAAGCCTGACCCCGCTAAGCACGAGGTGAAAACGGACGCCTGATAAGCGGCCGAACTTGACACATCCCGAAGAACTGGTTCGGCGGGTACGCGATTGAGCGGTTATCGCTGACCACCTGAAACCGTCGCGCTTCTTGCCCGCTTGAATGACGGGCTAGGCAATTACAGAAAACCCCGCGAACTCGCTCAATTTACTCGGATGACCAGGACACGAGCATCCCACCGCTCATCATAGACCGGAATGAACCCGTCTCCATAGAATATCAGGCTCATTTCTTCGTGCTTGCCTACGCGCTCCAGCACGATCCCGCTGCCTCCCAACTCAGCCGCTCGGCACTGACTGTCGCGCAGCATTTTCTCCTTTGTCACTGCCGAAGAGATCTCGAGAACGGCGATCTCCTGATATGAGGAGGGAACCTTCCCGATATCCTGGTACACGTCAACCTCTGTCCAGTGGCGAAGCTGCGGTAGGGGTTGGTCACTTAGGCTGATTACTTTCATACTCGTGCAGCCTAGCACCAGGGCAGGAAACAGGAGCAAAACGAATCGAAGGACTCCAGACTGTCTCATGACATCCTCCATATTGAGCCGAACAAGCCTGGACAAGGGGGTAAAAGCAAGTATGGCGGTGCAAAAAACGTACCGAGTGAAACACCGAGGACGAACCGCCCAAAGCATCGCCGTTAAGAAGCTCCACACGCTGCCAAGTGTACGCAGTCGTGGTCAGGTGTATCCGTTTTCGGTCATTCTTGTCAACATCAACGGAATGTGGAGAAGTGGATACGTTCCCGTTCATGCACACCGTATTGCCGCCTATGGCCCATCTGCGGGGCTGCGCCACCTATACCGTCCCTTGCGCAGTGTGACAAGTCGATGTCTTGATCACGCAGGCGGAGGGGTTCCCTGAGCCTTTGTTTTCTCTGCGCGCCCCTGGTCAATCTGCCTTGACCAGCACGCCACCCAACCGACGGCCGCTTGCATCTTCGAATCTCTTTTCCGAACGTTACAGTGCAGGTTCTCCCGCTCTTTCAAAGTCCCCCTTCCACCTCGCACCGGAGGCACAAACGTGATTACCTATCGACTTAATCGTCTCTTCAATCCCAAATCAAATTGCGCTCTTGACGTCGCCATCGATCACGGATTCTTCAACGAACGATCATTCCTGACAGGTATTGAGGATATAGCCAAGGCCGTCAAGACACTGGTCGAGGCACAACCCGATGCCATACAACTGACGATCGGCCAGGCGCCGATCCTCCAGTCGATCCCGGGCAAGAACAAACCGGCACTTGTTCTGCGCACGGATGTCGCAAACGTGTACGGCACGGAGCTGCCGCGGGTCATGTTCAGCAGGATCATCGAGCAGGCGGTCGAGCAGGCCTTGCGGCTCGATGCTGTCTGCGTAGTTGTCAACCTCCTCCGCATCCCGAACGCACCGGAGGTGACGGAGCAGTGCATCCAGAACATCCTCAAGCTCAAGCCGGAGTGTGAGCGGTACGGCATGCCGCTGATGATCGAGCCCCTGGTTTTTCGTCCGAATGAAAAGGCCGGAGGCTACATGGTCGATGGGGACATCGAGAAGATACTCCCTCTCGTTCGCCAGGCTGTCGAGCTCGGCGCAGATGTCATCAAAGCCGATCCGACCGACGATGTCAATGAGTACCACCGCGTCGTCGAGATTGCCCGTGTTCCGGTGCTCGTACGCGGTGGCGGCAAGGCTCCCGACAAGGAGGTGCTGCAGCGGACGGAACTATTGATGAAGCAAGGGGTAGCCGGGATCGTTTATGGCCGGAACATCATTCAGCATCACGATCCTGCCGGCATGACGAAGGCCCTCATGGCTGTCGTGCACGAAAAGGTCAACGCGGATCAAGCATATAGCTTGATCAGGAGGCCGGCATGAGCAAGCCGGTTTCCATCGGCGTCATCGGCGGAGGATTGATGGGCCGCGAGACTGCCAGCGCGCTGGGTCGCTGGTTCGCTCTGGATGGCTTTCCCATCAAGGCTGAGCTTGTAGCCGTGTGCGACATCGCGGAGAAAGTCCGCGAGTGGTTCCGCCAGGTTCCAACCGTCAAGCTGATCACGGCTGACTACAAGGAACTCATTCACGAGCCCGGGATCGACGTGGTGTACGTTGCTGTCCCGCACCATCTCCACGAACAGATCTACATCGACGTCCTCAGTGCGGGCAAGGACCTGTTCGCCGAGAAGCCGTTCGGAATTGACCTTTCTGCGGCCCTCAACATCGCCCGCGTCGTTGACGTGTCCGCACGATTTGTGCGCATCAGCTCCGAACTCCCTTTTCTTCCGGGGGCGCAGAGAGTGATTCAGTTCGTCAAAAGCGGAGCGCTGGGAAAGCTGATTGAAGTGCGTTCAGGATTCTGGCACGCGAGCGACCTCGATCCCACCAAGCCCGTCAACTGGAAGCGCCAGGTCGCAACGTGCGGCGAAGCGGGTGTAATGGCCGACCTCGGCATGCACGTGATGCATATCCCGTTCCGGATGGGATGGAAGCCAAAGCGCGTCTACGCTCAGCTTCAGAAGGTCTACTCACAGCGTCCCGATGGGAAAGGAGGCATGGCCCCTTGCGATACGTGGGACAATGCCATGCTGCATACCGAATTCGACTCAGATGGCGCCGAAGTGCCGATGCGATTCGAAATGAAGCGGCTGGCTCCCGGAGAGACGAACACCTGGTTCATCGAAATCCTTGGGGTCGATGGTGGAGCCCGCTTCAGCACGAAGAAGCCGAAGACGCTCTGGATCTTCGAACGCGGGAAGGAACAGATATGGAAGAAGATCGATGTGGGACACGCGTCGGTGTTTCCGACAGTCACGGGCGGCATCTTCGAAGCCGGGTTTCCCGACTGCTTCCTGCAAATGTGGGGAGCTTTCGTCGCAGAACGCGCGGGCATACTCGAGGGAAGGTTCGGGTGCGTTACGCCCGACGAGGCAGTTTTGAGTCACAAAGTCTTTGCCGCTGCCCTGGCCTCGAACGAGAGCAGGCGGGCTGAGCCGGTGAGGGGCTAGCACTCAGCTGGATTTCGCCGTGGGGACGAGAATGAGATGGATTGTGACACCGACTGCAATAACTACAAGAACGATGCGCACGGCAAGGGAATCAGTCGCAAAGAGTGCAGACGAGAGAATGGTCGTCCAGAGGATGATGATGCTGACGGCTTTCGATGTCCGTGTTACCCCTCTTCCCTCCCGATAGTCTTTGACGTACTTGCCGAAGTACTTGTTCTGATGCATCCAGAGATAGAACTTATGCGAACTTCGCGCATAGCACCAAGCCGCCATCAGGAAGAAGACCGTCGTCGGTAGAAGGGGCAGAAAGATCCCAAGGATGCCAATTCCAACAAAGACTGTACCGGCAAACCACAGGGTCCATCGAACGACCCGGCGGTTGTGAATCTTAGCGGATGATTCCGCGACGACGGATGGTGAACTCGACTCTTCCATATTGCCCTCAAGTGGGAGACAAACCGGAGGACCGGTTTCACCCTGCTTCTTATCCAACCTGAGAACGGCGAAAAACGTTCCCTCCTGCAGCAAGGTACGCATTTTGGCAGACTGCTCAGAAACAAAAACGCTGTCACGTTGAGCCCCGGCATTCGCCGGGGTAGACTCCGTCTAAACGTGCGATTTGATGCAAATGTCGCGGTCTTCTTTTCGTACGCCTTTCTGAGCCGCCTGTCAGTGTGCCGACTTGGAAGAACTTTGAAAAAGTCAGCTGCGCCACGCAAAGAGTTTTGCCCACATCAACTCAAGCTTCCGGGGAAAGGGCACACACCCCTCTGTGCGTGAGCACGCGTCTTGGGGAGAGGAGATGGAGGGGGTGTGTGTTGCTCTCTTGCTCAGATTTCAAGAAAAATCACATATTGTGATCCAGCGTGTGATGCGATCGGTTCAACCGCACGACTTGTTCAAAGAACATGTGAGACGCGACACTAGGTCCCAGTTAGGCGAAATAGCGCTGTAGCCCCCTCGAATTGAAGATCCCTAATGCGGGCGGAACAAAGAGTACGTATCTTGTCCTATGAACACTTCCCTCCCTTCCATCCTTCGCTCCCTTCGCGTCTGGATCGCGAGCATATCCCTCATTTTGCTCTGGGTGCCGTTCCTGGCGGTCATCCGCCTGTTCGACCGTGACAAGAATGTGATGCGCACGGGGCTTTGGTTCCGCAGGCTCGGCCGGGCACTGACCAAAACCAATCCTTTCTGGAAGCTGAAGATCACCGGGAGCGATACGTTGCCGGAATCGCGTGCATACGTAGTCGTCAGCAACCATCAATCCATGGCGGATATTCCCCTGATTTCAAATCTGAAATGGGAGATGAAATGGGTGGGAAAGAAAGAGCTGTTCAGGACACCGATCATCGGCTGGCTTATGTCGATGGCAGGGGATATCCCTCTCGACCGCAAGGATTCCCGCAGCGGAGCGAGGATGATAAGATCGGCTCTGAAGTATCTGAACAACGGCTGCCCTGTCATGTTCTTTCCCGAGGGCACTCGTACGCCGGACGGAACCGTGAGGCCATTCACTGACAGCGCATTCTATCTGGCCATCAAAGCGAATGTGTCGGTACTGCCGGTTGCTGTGGAGGGCTCATACCAATGCCTCCCAAAACGGAGCTGGGTGTTTGGAAGCCCTGCAGAGGTCCGGATGAGAGTGTTTGCGCCGTTGGAGACGACGGGAATGACCATGCGCGACGTCTCCCGCTTGCGCGACACGGTACGCGGAGCCATCATTGAGCAGATCGCTGCGTGGAAGGGCCTGGCAAAGCAGGAAGTGGATGCGCTGGCGAGGAGCTCACAGTAGCGCTGGATGCGGCCGCGACCAGTTCAATCCGGAGAAGAGAAACAACGTTGGGTGGGCAGGCCGGTGGTGAAGACAGGATCGTCAGCACCTACAGCACTTTGATCACCACGAGCGCCATGTCGTCGTGCTGCGGGGCTGAAGCAGAGAAGCGCTGGACATCACGAACGATAGTATCCCGGATTGACTGGGCAGAATGCAACCGCGTATCGAGTGCCTCGAGGAGTCGCTTGAGCCGCTCCTCACTGTATTGATTTCGATCCCGATCCTGCGCCTCTACGATCCCATCAGTCTGGAGAATGATGACATCTCCCTGGCGAAGCTGCACCACACGCTCCCGGTGTTTGCTTTCTCTCAAGATTCCGAGCGGGTGAGTCGAGCCGACAGCTTCGAGCGAGGTAACGCCTTTCTGCGACTTGAGAAGGGGTTTGTTCAGGCCTGCATTGGCAAACGTCAATCGTTTCCGCCGCGTGTCAAGCGCACACAGGCAGACAGCGGTGAAGATCTCCCTGTCGGTCTTTGGATAGAGGAGGCGGTTCGCCTTTCTGAGCACCTCAGTGATTGGCGATCCGTCAGCGATTTCCGCGCTGATCATCCCGCTTGCCATGACAGCCGTCATGGCTGCCTTCATGGCCTTTCCGGAAACATCACCCAGCACTACGCCGAACATCTTCTGCTTCTCATCAAACCAGAAGTAATCGAAGAAGTCGCCACCGACCTCGTTTGCCGGCAAGCAGGTACCCGAAATGTCGTATCCGTTCACTTTTGGGTCATCGTGCGGCATGATCGACATCTGCGCGTCGTGAGCTGCCCGAAGCTCCGCCGACATCCGTACCGTCCTTAGCCGGCGATGGTATGCCAGGAAAAGCAACGCGACGGCGACGACTAAGCAGATCAAGATAAACCACCACGTCTTCCAGAATGGAGGTGCAATCATGACGTTGATTGAAACACCGGTTTTGTTCCAAACGCCGTCGCTGTTCGATCCTATCACCCGAAACGTGTAAGCACCGGGAGACAGCGTTGTGTAGCTCGCATATCGCTTGGCTGCAGTTGTCCGGATCCACTCCTCGTCAAGCCCCTCCATCTTGTACGCGTAGAGATTCTCTTCCGGTGCTGTGTAGTCGAGAGCAGCGAACTCAAACTCAAAGAAATAATCCTTGTGCGACAGCTTGATTTCGCCAACCTCAGTCAGAGGCTTCCCGAAATCGACAGGCTCATTGAGTTTGCTGAACGCCGTGAGAACAACCGGGGGAATGTACGGGTTGTCCTTGATCTTCTCGGGGAAAAACGAGTTGAAGCCGTTTATCCCGCCGAAGAACATCTCACCGCGTGGGCTCTTGAAAAATGATCCCGCGTTGAACTCTCTTGCCTGAAGCCCGTCACGCGGAGTGTAGTTCTTGAAATGCCGTTTCTCCGGGTTGAACCTCGATAGGCCGTTGTTCGTGCTCAGCCAAAAGTTACCTTTTCGGTCTTCCAGTATGCCGTAGACAGCATTGCCCGGGAGACCATCTTCCTCAGTAAGGATTGTGCACTTGCTGGTCGCAGGGTCGAATCGAATCAGTCCGCCGCCCCAGGTGGTAAGCCAGAGAACTCCAAACTTGTCTTCATGGATGTGGAATATGTAGTCGTTGCTGAGACTCTGCGGATCGCGGGGATCAGACCTGAAATGCTTGATTGTCCCGGTAGCCCGATCGAACCGATCTAACCCCGCCCCGTGCGTTCCGATCCAGAGTATCCCGGAGCGATCTTCGTGGATAGCCCGAATGTAGTCGCTCCCGATGCTGTTTGGATTGTTCGGATCGTGACGATAGTGGGTAAACCGAGTTTGCCTTCCGCTGCCAGTGCGCGGCTCCAGCCTGTTGAGCCCTCCACCGTACGTTCCGATCCACAAGGCACCCTGGCGATCCAGCAAGAATGCCCGGATCTCGTCATGGCTGAGACTCGTGGTGTCTCTAGGATTATGAATGAAGCGTGTGAAACGCTCCGTTTCCGGATTGAATCGGCAGACACCGCCGCCGTTCGTACCGATCCACAGGTCTCCAGAGGGGTCACCGACGACGAGGCGGACAACGTTGTGGCTCAGGCTGTTCGGATTGCGAGGATCTGATCTGAAATACGTGAAGCGATTGCGCCTCCTGTCGAACCTGCTCAGTCCGCCGCCGTGCGTCCCCAACCACAAGGTTCCTTTGCGATCCTCGTAGATGCTCCAAATGATATCGACAGTCAGGCTCGTCGGCTTGTCCGGCTCGGCCTGATAGTGCACGAACTGTCTCTTCCTGACGTCGACCTTGTTGGCGCCTCCCCCATACGTTCCGACCCAGATGACCTCAGAGCGATCCTGGAACAGGCATCGGATTTGATTGTCGCTGATGCTCGTGGCATCGCGCGGATCTCTCTGATAAGTAACAAATGTCTCCGTTGTCCGGTCGAACGCGTTCAAGCCTCCTCCGTTGGTGCCAACCCAGAACGCTCCCGAAGAATCCTCTAGAATTGCGTAGACTTCGTTGCTCCTGATGCTCCGGGGATTTCGCGGATTGTGAACGTAACGCTGAAATGCCAGAGCTCCCGGGCTGCCGGGCCGGCGGATCACCCTGTTGAGACCACCGTCGGTTCCAATCCAGAGTGTGCCCGACCTGTCCTCATAGATCGCACGGACACGATCGTTGCTCAGGCTTCTCGGATTGCGCTTGTTATGCCGGTAGTGCGCGAAACGAGGAGTCGGCTTCGTGAGCTCATCAGGCGTGAGACAATTGAGACCGCGTCCAGTCCCGATCCAGAGCGTCCCCTCACGGTCCTGAAAAAGGCAGGTTATGGCGTCATTGCTCAGCGCGCCCGGATTCTTAGGGTCGTGATAGAATCGGACAAAGGTTGCAGAGGTGTCGTCGCCATTATTCAACACAACTTTGTTCAATCCGACGGCGGTGCCAACCCAGAGTGTACCGGATCGGTCCTGGTAGATCGAATAGATGATGTCGTTGCTGATGGTGGTCGAATCAAATGGCGAGTGCCGGTAACGAATAAACCTTTGAGTGCCCGGAAGATACCGGTTGAGGCCACCGGCGAAGGTCCCCACCCACAGCGTTCCTGAACGATCTTCGCACAATACAGTGGCCTCATTCTGACTGAGACTGTACGGATCGGTCGAACTGTTTCTCATCACCGTAAACACGTAACCATCATACAGGTTCAGCCCATCCTCCGTTGCGAACCAGAGAAATCCCCTCTTATCCTGAACAATGCTCGAGACGATACTTTGTGAGAGTCCTTGCTGCAGCGAGATTCGCTCGAAGGCAATGCTGCTCTGCTGCCCGCGCGCTGAACCCCAGACACTAAAGGAGAGGAGAAGCAGAGCGGTCAATCCCTGGAAGCTGATTGTGGTATGAACTGAGCGAGGCGAATCTGAGTTAGAACGAATCATGGTGAATCACAAATGAGCTAGTGCTGGCTCTAACAAATAATGTTCTCTTTCTCATCGCGGAGACCTGCCTGAGAGTTCAACAAGGCAGGCGGGCACGGAGCACACACCCCTCTGCAACGCTTATTCAAAGGACTTGCGGGAGACTGCACTGGAATGAGCTCTCCAATCCTATACGAAGTACGGGCAAAATGGTTCTGATTTGGAATTGGCTGGTCTAGATCGCTCGCGATTCATTCGTAGACAGGAAAAAATGAGACCAGGCAAATACCTATGCCGGAGGGCCGCCAACGACCCACGAGCAGCTACTTCTCAAACACGATCCTGCCGTCGACGATCGTCATCTCGACGTTCGTCTTGAGGATGTCCGTTGGATCGATCTCCATCAGGTTTAGGTCGAGGACAGTCAGATCAGCGAGCTTTCCTTCCGTAATCGATCCTTTGACATCTTGCTCGAATGTCGCATACGCTGCATTAATGGTATAGGCCTTGAGTGCCTCATGCATCGAGATCTTCTGCTCGGGGAACCACCCACCTTCCGGTGTACGATTAATGGTGGTCCGCGTCACCGCCGCGTGAAGCAGGTATCGCGGATGGTTGTAGTAATCTGCAGCACCGCTTCCGGCCCAGTCCGACCCGAAGGTCAAGGTAGCTCCGTTGTCGAGCAACGACTTGAATGCGTAGGCACCCTTGCAGCGTTCATGGCCGATGCGCTCCTCCATCCAGCGCATGTCATCAGCGACGTGATAGGGGTTGACCTCGGCAATCACACCAAGCCGCTTGAAGCGGGTAAAATCCTCCGGTCGGATCACCTGCGCATGGATGACGCGGTATCCCTCAAGTGATTCTCCGATGTCTTTCATCAGCCGTTCGTAGGTGTCGAGCATTAAAGCAACGCCCTTGTCGCCGATCGCATGCACGTTCGCTACAAATTTCCCCTGATGCGCCGTTTTCAGGTAGCCGTACATCTTCTCCATGTTCCCCGTTTTGAATTCCGGGTCGTCGCTCGTATGGAGGCGGTAGCGCCCGTAGTTGTTCGGTTGATCGTCGTACGGCTCGAAGAAGAGTGCGGTGTGATTCCCCATAATGCCGTCGATGTATCCCTTGAAGGCACCCCATCGCAAGTAGTAATCTTGCTCGCCTGTCACAGGATGCGTCCCCATTTTGATACCCTTTTCCACAAACTCGCCGGCCCGCGATAGATCAGCCCGCATCCAGACGCGCGCGGTCAGTTCGCCCAGCTCTTGAAGCTTGGCGTACCGTTTCATCTGGGCATCGTCTGTGATATCGTGGACTTCCACAATTCCGTACTCAGCCAGCATCTTCAATGCAGCTCTACTCTCGTTAAGAAGGCGAGCCTCGGACTTCGGATGCTTCTGAAGCTCCTTCCGGAGTATCGGCAACGCTTCCGAACCACGGTCGATAAGACCGGTCGCGCGTCCTCTTGCATCGACTTTCATGCCGGGGAGTTTTGCGGTCTCCACTCCCGCGGCTCTCAACGCAGCTGTATTAGCAAGGAACAGGGCACCGTCGAAGCTGCTGAGCAAACACGGATTCTTGGATGTGATGGAGTCGATCATCCACCGGTTTGGCTCCCACCTCTTCCCCGCCCGCCTGCCGGCCTTCTCCGCCCCCTGCGCCCACTGCTCATAGGCACCCCAGTTGCCGCCGCTGATCCATTCTCCCCCTTCAAGCAGTCCAGCGACGCGGCTCATCTCTTTCCGCAAGCCTTCAGCGTCCGAAACCGTCAGGAGATTGGCGTTGTTGAGCATCGCACCGGCACCTGCAAAATGAACGTGCGCGTCGATGAATCCGGGGACTGCGAAACGGCCTCTCAGGTCTATGACCCGCGTCGTTGTACCGATATACCCGTCGGCATCCTTGTCGTCGGTCAACACGGCCGTAATCTTGTTCCCGACGATAACGACGGCGGAGGCCCATGGCTTCCGTTCATCCATCGTGTAGATTTTTCCGTTCCTCAAAACGATGTCGCCCGTTCTCTCGGCACAAGAAGAGAGCAGCAGAAGACTGGCCGCGAAGAGCCAGAAACACAGAGTTCGAGACATGGCGATTTACCTCCCTCGTTCGGGTGAGTTTGCCGTCATCTCGCAACAAAAGGCGGCGCGGATAGATGACGGACGTCTACGAGCTTTTGCCCATATAGATGAGCTGGACCCCGGACTGCTTAGCGTACTGCGTGATCCGCTCATCCCGATAGAACTCTTTGTAGTAAACGACTCGGACCCCTGCATTTGCTATGAGCTTGAAGCATGTGAGGCAGGGGGATGCCGTGACGTAGATCTCCGAATCATCGATTCTAACACCGTTCTTCGCTGCCTGCGCAACCGCATTGGCCTCGGCATGAACCGTCCTGACACAGTGCCCGTTCTCCAAATCGTGCCCCGCATCGTCGCAGTGCGGTGCGCCTCGTAGGCTGCCGTTATATCCGGTGGAAAGGATCGTCTTGTCCCGGACGATCACGGCACCAACGTGTTTTCGATCGCAGGTACTGCGCGTCGCCACCTGTTCGGCAATCTTCATGAAATAGTCGTGCCAGTCGACTCGAACATCACCCATCGATATCCCCTTGCGTTGATCAATGATATTCAAAGAAACGGCCGGAAGCAACGTCTCTGGGATGGCTCATGTGAACTTTTCCCCCTGCGCGGTGTTGGGTCGATTGTGCATCTGATGCAGGACCTACTGCTATGTCTCAGAGTAACCTTGAACAATTCGACATCACGGCGCTGGGATTCATCAGGTCAACGGCGAAAGGTACACACCCCTCGTTCCTCGATGGAGTCTGTTCGAGAGAATCTCGAAGAGTCCGACAGACTCCTCGGAGTCTGACGACCCTCTCACACCCCACATCCCTCCCACGCGAGGGGATGTGAAGTTCTACGACGTGCGCTCGAACAGTCCCCTCTGTGCGATGGCCAGGGTGTCGGAGAGAGGGGAACGGAAGGGGTGTCTGTTCTTGATCTTTCCCTGACGGCCTCGATCGAAGTGGTGATGCGAAAGAGAAACGGATCAATAGTCTTCCAGGAAACAGGCATTCACGCCGGATTGGAAGTTGGTGGGAGAATCGAGGAGTTCCTCGCCCGCAGGAGATCCTCCAAACGCTGACGAATCAAGGGCCGTAGCAAAAAGCCCAAGGTGGAAAGTCCTTGGGCCCGATTTTCTTGTCGTCCTCTGACTACCCTCAGGCGGCGGCGACCGGCTCTTTCTTCAGAAGCTGCAGCCCGTACTCAAATCCTTTGTTAAAAGCCGCCAAATTGAGTTCCTCGGTCCCCTTCGGGACAGAGACCTTCACTGCATTTCGCGCAGCATCCGCAGCCACAATATTGGTAATCGCGGCAGTGAAACCGAGCATGACGATGTTCAGGACCAGCCGCTTTCCGAGCTCCTCGGCGAACCGGGTTGCGGGAATCGAGTAGTGCAGCACATCCTTGCGCAGATTGCGGGTTACGACCAGGTCTTCCTCCGTTAGTAGCGTACCCCCGGAGGCAAGTTCAGGTGAGAACTTTGAATATGCTTCCTGCGACATGAGAATCATGACGTTGGGGGAGACGATGTAGGGATAGCTGATCGGTTCATTCGATATGATGAGTTGTGCACTGCATGCACTCCCCCTCGCTTCTGGGCCAAAGGATTGAATCATCGTTGCGTGTTTGCTGTCGTAGATCGATGCAGCTTTCCCCAAAATGTAACCGCTTAAAATGACGCCCTGCCCGCCGAAGCCGCCGATCTTGACTTCCGTTCTAGGCATGGATTAGGCTCCTTGTTTTCATCGGATGGAATGTAGCGGTCGCCAAGCCGCTTGCGAAAGTGCTCATTCATCGCATCAATGTAGGTGGGTCGCTCTTTGTCGACGAACTTCCCCACAATAATCTTTCCCTGGAGGTCGAGGGCTACTGATTTCGTTTCTGCGCCGTTCTTGATTTCGCTGCTATTCTTGTAGTAGACCATCTGATCCAGGCCGTCACCAAGTTTATTTCTGCGGCTGTAGAGTGTTGGACACGGCGCGAGGATTTCGACAAACGAGAACCCCTTCTTCAGCAACGCCTCCTTGATGGCTTTTGTCAAGTGGCGGACATGATATGCAGTCCACCGGGCGACGTACACCGCACCGCACGACTCGGCAAGAAAAGGCAGGTTAAAAGCCTCCTCAAAGCTGCCATGTGGTGCTGTCGAGGCACTGGCACCGATCGGCGTTGTGGGAGCCACCTGCCCACCGGTCATACCATAGATGAAGTTGTTTATGAGGATGACCGTCATATCAAGATTGCGGCGCGCAGCATGGATGAAGTGGTTTCCCCCAATGGCTGTGAGATCCCCGTCGCCGCTGTAAACGACGACCTTCAAACTGGGATTCGCCAGTTTCAAACCAGATGCAAACGGGATGGCGCGACCGTGAGTGGTGTGGAACGAATCGAGCCTCACATAGCCCGCAACTCGTCCGGTGCAACCGATGCCGGAAACGATTGCCACCTTGTCGAGATCAAGTCCACTGGTCTCGAGCGCCCGCGCGAAGCAATTGACCGTTGTCCCGATGCCGCATCCCGGACACCAGATATGCGGCATCCGGTCCATCCGGAGAAATGATTCAATCGGGTTCTCGGGTACCGCCACCTCAATATCGTAGAGTTCCTCTGCCATCGCTATTTCCCTCGTAGAGATTTCTCGATCGCTGTATAGATATCCTTTGGCTGATGAACGGTTCCTCCGCCGTGGGGAACCAGGATCACCTTTGATTTCCCCGCCGCGCACCGCTCGACCTCATAGACCATCTGACCCAAATTTATCTCAGGCACAACGAAGGCCTTGACGCGGTCCGCCAATGCACGGATGCGCTTCTCGGGGAATGGCCAGACAACCACAAGCCGAAGATGACCCACCTTCATCCCCTTCGCTCTCGCCTGCTCAATAGCAGGAATCGCGGTGCGAGAGGTAATGCCATAGGTTACAACAACAACGTCAGCGTCATCCACATCGTGCTCCTGGAACTGAACAATCTCGTCGGCATGGAGGCGGATCTTGTCCACAAGCCGCTGCACCAGCTTCGCTTGCGCGCCGACAGACATGTTCGGATATCCCCGTTCATCGTGCGTCAGTCCGGTGACGTGGATACGATACCCATCCCCGGCCTTCACCATCAGAGGGACAAGATCCCTTCCCGCCTCAAACGGCTGGTAACCCTCCTTTGGCCCTCCATACATCCGCCGCTCCACGATCTCAATTTCCTCAGCAGGCGGAATAACGACCCGCTCGATCATGTGTCCGACACATTCATCCATCATAAAAAGGACAGGGACTCGATACTTCTCTGACAGGTTAAAGGCTTGAATGGTCAGGTCAAAGCATTCCTGTGGAGAATTCGGGGAGAGCGCGATGATCTCGTAGTCACCGTGCGAGCCCCAGCGGGCCTGCATCATATCGCCCTGTGCCGGCATCGTGGGAAGCCCCGTCGAAGGACCCGCACGCTGCACATCCACGAAAACGCATGGCGTCTCGGTGATCGCTGCAAGACCGATGTGTTCCATCATCAGAGAGAAGCCGGGACCCGACGTCACCGTCATCGCCTTTATGCCGCCCCAGGCCGCACCCTGAATCGCTATGGATGACGCAATCTCGTCCTCCATTTGAATGAAGATGCCGCCGATATATGGAAAACGCTCGGCAATCCGCTCCACCACCTCTGTCGACGGAGTGATCGGGTAACCGGCAACAAATCGGCAGCCCGCGGCCATCGCCCCTTCACTGCAGGCGTGGTCACCGTCCATGAAATGAGCACCCGCAAGAACACCAGTTGGATCCGCGTGCACGTCTATGTCTCCTTCGTTTTCTTCTTGGTGATGTAGCCGTAAATGGCGAAATCCGGACACACCATACCGCAAATGTTGCACCCGGTGCAGAGGTCTCGGACCGTAAGCACGGGCGGGTGATATCCCTTCGCGTTGTACTCGCTCGACAGCTCAAGGATTTCCGGAGGGCAAAACTCCACGCAAAAGCCGCACCCCTTGCATCGTTCCGCAATGATGATCACGCTTCCGGCTGCTTTCTTCGACTGCTCAACGGCTTGTGCCATATCGACTATCCTGTTCGGTTGGTATGTCTTGAAAATATGACAAATATTGTGCCGCCTAGGTACTGGTCTTTATTCACAATTTTCCCGCTCTGAAGCTCCCAGTTGACCGGAGAGATTCCGAAATCCGGTAATTCCGCGAGATTCAGTAGACTGTTCACCAAATCTCTGAGCTCAGAACTTGTACGTGTATTTCGTCCAGAGCTCATCGCCGAGCTGCCAATAGCGAGCAACAGCATCGTTTGCAAGCTTGTGGCTGTAATCAGTGAGCATCTTCTTTGCCCGTGCAGGATCGGTTTTATGAATCTCGACAACCTTCTTCTCCAATTCCGTCTGACCCTCAAAGGCTTTCGTCTCAATATCCTGCCATACCATTTCGACATCCTTCGCCATCTCCTGAAATCTCAGATAGCACAACTGGCTCACATATCTGAAAGCCCACCAGGCGCAGTCTCTTCTGAACTTTGCACGTCCGTCAACCACGTAGCTCTTTGGCATAGTCTCCATCCCGCAATAGAAGGGAGTGTGTGGAGTGGTGACAGGATTGTCATACCCTAACCAGACAACGCCTCCGACAGCATTCGGCAACCAGCTTCTTGACTGTGTCACGTGCACATAAGTCGCCCGGTTACACGCGATGGTCCTTTCGTTCTTCACGTTGAAGAGTTCTTTGTAATCGCTGTTCATGAAAGGATTGGCGACCGGACTTTTTATGACTTTCCCCTCTTTGTCTTTGGAATTGATTCCGTTCGTCATATCGAAGTCAGTGCCCTGGTAGTAGTCACGGAATATTTCCAGAACGTCTTTCACGGAGAGCTTCTTCTCGGCCTTCACGGACATGGGGTAGTTTTCCGCGTTGGGATCAAGCTTCAGTGAAGGGGCCACACTGCTGAGTACGCGCCATTCTCTCCTTCTGCTGTTCATGCTGTTTCTGCTCGCGTACGCATAACAGAATTCGAACGCCTCACCGCTTTCAGGATTCCACCAGCCCATCTGCTGCGCAAGTGAAAAGACATTTTCTGAAGCCATGTAGTTGTCGGGATCATTCAAATCAATCCGGCGAATCCTCGATGCATTCGCCGACACGCCGACGTGGTCGTCAGGAATCCGTACCGCAGCCCAGACGGCCCCGGTCTTGCCGGCCCCCGGCCCCAGGATCTCGAAGTGCCAGGTTTCCTTTGGATCAGCGAAGGTGAAACACTCGCCGTAATCATTATACCCATGCTTCTTGGTAAGCTGGTCGATAAGCTTGATCGCTTCTCTTGCGGTCGTGGCCCGTTCCAGAGCCATCCGGTAGAGCTCGGGACAATCAAACAGACCTTCGTCGCTTTTCAGTTCTCTCTTGCCGCCAAACGTCGTCTCTCCGATCGCGAGTTGGTGTTCGTTCATCACAGGGTACGCTGAATTGATGTATGCATACGTCTCCGGCACCTGGGGAACCTCACCCACAGAAATGACGTCGGTGTCCTCCGGTCCTTTTGTTTCTTTGGGATTCATATAGATTGGCGCCATGTCACCCGCTTTGTGCTTCTTGTGCGGAACAATATTGATCCACGTTCTGTCGGTCCGGGAATCACAAGAATGTGACGTCATCGTCGAGCCATCGGTGGAAGCAGCTTTCCCGACGATGATGCTCGTACAAGCATCATATTCGGCGTTCTCGCTGTTTTCTTTATCATAGAGAAGAGGACTGCTGAAAACGAGGGAAAGAAGAAGTATGAGGAACAAACTGATCGGGTAGTTGATCTTTTTCATTTCTTGCCTCACGCGATTGTAGGTTGACTGGGCGAATTCGTTCCCTGTGCAAAACGTAGATGTCTGAGGAGATGTCCTAGTACCCCAGCTCTTGGCCGACCAGTACGACGGTCAGCCGGTCCTTCACCCGGTTCGATTCGATGATGACGATCTGGCTGCAGATCCTTTGCGGTGCATGACAGGAAGCGTCATCACAGAACCCCGTCCGAGCGCACGGCGTGTCAATTCCGAGCCGAATGCAGTTCAGCGGCGCCGCAACATTCTTGATCCGGCTCAGCCCTTCATCGACCGTCGCGACGACTTTGTTCATTCCGACCATGAAAATGACCTTCTTCGGACCAAAAATCATACCCGCCACCCGGTTCCCACGGCCATCCTCGTTCACGAGTTTACCCTCCGCCGTGACCGCGCCGCTGCTTGTCACCAGGACATCAGCGCTTACCCCTTGCTTGAGAATCTCCTCGACTTCGTCATTCGTTATTCCTTCACGGTATCGATCAAGTAACTTGATCTTCATGGTCCTCAGCGTATCCAGCAGTCCCGATTGGATCACGCTCACCGAGCCGCCGAGAGCGACGGTCGATCCCTCCGGAATCATCTTGCGAATCTCACTGATTGCATCCCTGCTTGTTGTGCAATACAGCGCGCTGATGTTTCGTTTCTTCAGATTTTCCACCACGTGCTCAGCCTTGCGCCGAAAGATGACCTCCTTCGGCTTCATTACAATCTCTTGCGTGTCGGTCAGAATATTTGCCATAACAACCTCCGTCGAAATCGAAGCGAGAAACCGGTCGAAAGCTTGACGGCGAAATGTAAAAGGTTTTGCTGAGAAATTCTCTCGTCACCATTCAAATTGACGCGATGGGTCCTGAAGCTCTTTTGCAGATTTGAGAACGTGAAAGATTACAGACAGGACGACGCAGCGGTGGATGAGCAATCTCCGGCGATCCTCGGCCGAGTCTTTCACTCCCGGCTGACGGCCAGACTCGACGCGCGGACGCACCTCTGCTCGTGATGAGCAGGAGACACTTCAGAAAAAGAGAATTCGCGTTGATATGCTGAGGCAACCGCCGCGGTTCGCACCACCGCTTCCATTCGCCTCAGCTCTGCTCCGATTCGTGATTAGAGAACTCGGTCCCTCCGCTCAAGAATTGCTGCTACTGTTCCGCTCAGTTCCTGAGCACCGAGAGGCTTTCGAAGAAACAGCGTTGCCCCGGCTCCAAGTGCCCGAGTTTCCAACCCTGGATCGGGCATGCCGCTGAACACCAGGATGGGCAGGCGGGGGTTGTACGCCTTCGCTTGACGTGCGAGCTCAATCCCATCAATCCCCGGCAGCTTGACGTCGGTGAGGAGAAGATCGAACGAGCTTTGACGGAGCAATCTCACTGCTTCTTCCGCTGTCTTGGCCGATACTACTCTGTACTGAGCGCGCGCGAGAACATGCTCAAGTGCCACGCGCACAGGAATATCGTCCTCTACCACGAGGATTTGCACAAACGGACGAGAAGGCTTGGGAATCCTCGAAGCAGACCTTGTGGTTATTTGCGGGTTTCTCTGCGTAGGTCCCTTGATCAGCATAATAATTCCCCCTTAGTTGTTTGTCCCCCCAAGAACGGGACCGCAAGTTAACCATGTAGGGGTCAAAGGGCGTGCCAGTTCATCGCCTCCAATCGACACCGGCGCAGCAAGAAGTTCGCACGGTCACTGGGTTTTTGCGGTCTTGCCGTATGTCAAAATTTCCGTAACCGCAAAGCGCGGCGATCTCTCCGACAAGTTCTACAAATGACCAGAATCACAACTCTGCAGGCAGAGATGCCACCATCGCTTGACGGTGACGCGGGTATCTATGAGAGGAGCGGTTCTACAGGAAAGTCGGATTTGGTGGATGCTGGAGAACGAGGTACCTTCACGACGGCCTATCTCGCACTCGCGGCGCCGCTAGCTTTGTGCTCGCTCGCTTTTACACAGCTGCCGAAAACTCCGGCCGATACTTCGCGACTCCTGAGATGCCTTTCAAAGCAGGTTCGTCGAGGACGAGGATCATGAATGCCTCATCCGGCACGCCATCATACTCACTGATGATGCCGTACTGCGATGCCCGAAGAAATCCAAAACGAGGGTAATAGTTAGGGTGACCCAACACAATGACGTACGGTTGATGAGCGCTTCGCATTTCCTGCAGACCCGCTTCGACCAGCCTCGAACCGATACCCTGCCGTTGGAATTCAGGCAACACGGCCATCGGCGCCAGCCCCATTCCCTGCAATCGGCGATCTTGACCGTCGATCACGGCAGGAGTAAAGAGTATGTGTCCCACGATCTTGTCTTCGCGAACCGCAGCCAAGGAGACACCCTCAGGGCAGGATTTCCGCAAGGTATCGATGATGTCGGCTTCTGCCGTTTGACCGAAAGCACGCGTAGTGACCGTTCGAATCTGCGCTTCGTCGCCTGCTTGTTCTCTTCTGATTGTAATCATCTCGACGAGTATGGAGTCCGGTATATCGCTCACCATACGTCAGGGTTTTTGAAGGTGCTCGCCGATACTGCCGAGAGTAGCATACCAGGCATCGCCGCTCGCGTCAAGATGGTCGAGGAGCCGTTCGAGCATGCGCAGTCGATTCCAGTGACCGATGACCTGAGGATGCATCGTCAGGATAAAGAGGCCTCCCTCTGAACGGATACCTTCAAACTCCTCTCTCCAGATTTCGAATACCTCGCCAGGGGATCGGAGTCCCGGGAGAGGAGCTTCCCACTCTAGCTGGAAGTACGGCCAGTCGTCCTTCGACCAGTCCACCGGCAATTCGATAACGCCGCTGGGGGTCCCGTGCTCGAGGATCTCATACGGCCGGTCATCGGCCATCAGACTGCTGTCGAAGCGAAAGCCAAATTCCTTCAGGAGTCGCAGCGTTGCCGGGCTGAAATCCCAGGAGGGGGAACGGTAGACCTTCGGCTGGATCCCGGCTTCCCTGAAGAGCTGCAGTCCTCTGGTCATCGCGTCACGCTCCTGGGCTTCGGTCAATGTCCCGACAGCCTCATGCGCGTATCCATGGTAGCCGATCTCGTGCAGCTTGCTACGCCGGATCGACGCCACCGCGTCGGGATGCAGCTTGAGGATCATCGCGGGAAAAAAGAACGTGGCCGGGATCTGCCGCTTTTCCAGAAGAGCAAGAATTCGCGCGAGAGCCGCACGGGCTCCGTAGTGACCGCGAGAAACTTTCGATGGCGAAGCTGTCTCCGGGTATCGCAGCCAGACGAGTTCCGCATCAAGGTCAAATGTCAAGGCCACAGCTACGCGCTTTCCGCCAGGCCACGATTCCGGCGTGAGGTCTCTCCCCGGATGGGCTTGATTGATCAGCCCCCGGGCCAGATCGACCGACATGTTCCATCGCGGGTCTGGCTGGCGCAATTCCTGGGAAACGGACTTGGGCAATGGGAAAGAAGTGAGGAACAAGAGGGTGACAATTGTGACCCTTAGCCAGCGAATCCTCGTTCTCATGAGTGCCTCCTTTGCAGTCTCATAATGAATGCATGCAGACCGTCAATATGAACGATCGGATGGAAGTAGAGCGATTGCTCTCACGGGTGAACCGTCTGCGTGGTCGATTTTAAGAGGAAAACAGCAAAGCGTGAACTTGTCCTCCGGCAACATGCGCAAGTTCGTCAGATTCTCGATAAGGATCATGCTCCCTGCCAAGAGGATCTTGTGGATCGGAAAATCCTTGGAGTCGGGCTCATCGAACGAGATGGCATCGATCCCTACACCCTTCAGTTTGAACCCGCCGAGCCATGAAGCTGCCTCGCGAGACAAGACAGGATATCCGGTATAGTAGCTTTCAGTCCCCCACCGTTCGCTCCAGCCGGTGCGCAGCAGAACAAACGCAATATCCTTTAGAAGACCGCGATACGGTCCGACATCAGGCACATCGATAGTCTGCTTGCTAATAGACGTCAAGTCGAGCAGCGCTGCGGGGCCGATGAAGTGGTCTATTGGGAGTTGATCCAGTGTTTTTGCTCCAGCGATAATATGAGCAGGCGCGTCGATGTGAGTGCCTGTGTGAGAATAGATCGTGATCTTCTTTTCAACAAAACCTTCCTCTTCAATTGAGCATGCAGCAGTGAACAAGGGTGGCTCGGTGCCGGGATAGACGGGCATATTGGGCACTATGATATGGCTCAGATCGACCGCGGTCATCGATATCCCTCCTGCAGTGTGGATGGGCAGGACACAACTCGGCTGGCGAAAACAAACACAGGACACTACAGCCGATCATGTTACATGCGATTACGTCCTCTCGCAGATTCGCCCGGGCACGTCCGCGTCAGATTGCTTCAATTGTCGAAGGGGGCTTGGGCGCAATGTTGTACGTTACGCTAACGACCGACGGCATCTCGCCGATGATCTCGGTCGCGAGCTGTTCGAGCATCTCAAACGAGAGGCGTGTCGGCGTCGCGGTCCGTGCATCAACGCTGTCCCAGCAACGGATTTCAATCTGCTGGCCGAAATCGCGTTTCCCGTTGCGCATTCCGGTGACGCGATCGGCATGGAGAATTGCCATGTACTGGAACGCTCCCGACCCCTTCAGCAGCCGCTCAATGATGGCGGTTGCTTTTCGAACCGTGTCAATACGATCGGGCGTCGCCTCACCGATGACACGGGCGGAGAGCGCGGGTCCCGGGAAGGGGATCCGGTCGAATGTCTCCGGCGGAAGCCCGAGCGCTCTCCCGAGCTTGCGCACGCCGTCCTTCCGGAGCTGAATGAGCGGCTCGATGATGCGGTAGCCGAACGCCTGCTGTGGATCAATCCCGAGCTGCTCGAAGACGTTGTGCTGCCTTTTGATGCCTGCGACGGTCTCATCGACGTCCGTCAGAATCGTTCCCTGGAGGAGGAACTTCGCCCCGCTCTCTCTGACGATGCGCCCGAAGACATATCGGTAGAAGGTTTGCGTAATCGCTTCACGCTTCTCTTCCGGGTCGGTTATTCCTCTGAGCGCTTCGAAGAATTCCTTGCGCGCGTCGACGAGCTCCACGGTCACACCAAGCTTCTTGAAGAGAGCGACGACCTGGGCGGGTTCCCCCTCCCGCATCAGACCGTTTTCGATGAAAACGGTCTTAAGCCGATCTCCGAGAGCCCGATGTCCGAGCATTGTGACGGTGGACGAATCAATACCGCCGGAGAGGGCGTTGATGGCCATCCCCTCGCCAACCGTGGCGCTGATCTCTTTCACCTTCCAGTCGATGAAGGATTCGCTGTTAAGTTCCTGAGCCGTGATTTCCTTGATCATACGAGAACCTCCCTTCTGTCGCGTGACGTCGGCGTTTAAGATGGCTTGCAGTATGTACGGCCCCGTGAAGTGACTCGGTCCAACTCCAAGCGGCTACCTTCACCACGAAACTGCTCCGACAATATTGCTACTCCCCTTCACCCACAGGTTCGGGAGCAGCTGTCCCCAGGACGGCTTTCCCACCTGCGAAATCGTACGTAATGGGCTTTTCATTCCTGAGGATGTCGACAACGTATGGGAGCATCGCTATCGGTAGATGCATAGTGATTTCCCCTGACGTTGTCTGGCTGTCGGTCGGAATTGTCATCCCTGTATCATGAAAGTGTATATGACCGACAAGACTCGACCCCTCGTACAGGGCAACTTTGGCCGGAACTCCCTTCGCACTGGCTGATCTGCCGTAGAACCACACATGATACTTGTCGACGAGAGGCATCCGTGTTCCCTTTCCATCTGTGATGATTTTGGGCGCTCAGACCTGGACCGCTCTCGGATCCGGATACTTCAGAGCCAAGTTCTGCCGGCCTTGTGTCAGGCGACGGCCTTCTTGGTCCGCGAGGAGAATCCTACATACCTTGGTACTCGTTCGCAGTACCTCTCATATGCTTCACCGTGAACTCTTCGCAGATGTTCCTCTTCCGAAACCACCATCATGTGACCAATACATCCATAGAGCACTACCCATCCCAATGCGAACCACGACGGCCACAGCAATCCGACGCCGACAACCATGAGTGCTCCACCCACGATCTGGGGATTCCGGCTTGCACGATACAATCCCACTTGCACTAGACCTTCCGCTTCTTGTCCAAATGTCTTTGACATTCCAAGCCCCGCCATCGCAACAGCCGCGACAACTATCCCACCTGTCATCAGCAGTCCAAGGCCACCACCAGTCCGGTGGATCGTAAATCGAAGGGATGCACACGAACACCGACCAGACCAGAAGCTCCAGGAAGCCTGTGAACGGTCTCAAGCGACCCAACCGCTCGTAATCACGCCGGACAATGACCCGGAAGGTGACGAAGGCGGCAAAAAGCAGCAGAAGCGCCGACATCAGGTATAGAGCAACTCTCTCCATTGGACCAGCCTACTTTCACTGCGTCTTCTCTCTGTGGTCAGGTTTAGCTGTCGAAAATGAACACGAAAACGTTGGCTGAATAAAGCGCAGGTACGGCGTCAGATTGGAGAAGCATTTCACTCAATCCGGAGCAGCAGCAGAAAGCCAATCACGGTCGCCACGGACAGGAACGGCACAGCATAGGGCACCAGTGCTTTCGGAAGAAACAATCCAAAGAAGCCCTTATCGTCGCCGTATTTCCTGTGGAATGGCTCCAACGGACAACGAAAGCCGCTAACAACCATTGCCAGCCCCTCAAGGAGAATGGCGATGCACGCCGGCAAGAGAAGGGGGTGAGGTTCCCCGACGATCCCGCAATAGTAGATTACCGCGATACTCGCAAGAGAAATGAGCCCAAAAATCGAATGGACAATTCTCACCAGAACCAGCATGTTCTCCACCGGTTGCGTGTCACGTCCGCCATCGCACGAACCACATCCGTTCACCTGATTGTCTGCTGCAAGAACCCTCCGGATAGTGCGGAGAGTAGGCCTATTGCAGCTTCCTGATCCGTACTTCGATCCCCTTGTGGTCCTTGAGAAGTTCGACCAGCTGAGCGGTATTCGTGTTCCCGTAGTGGTACGGGTAGAGGATCTTTGGTTTGATCCTCTTCGCCGCTTCTGCCACCATCTCGGGCGTCATCGTATACGGAAGGTTCATCGGCAAAAATGCACAATCGATCTTGGCGAGGGCTGACATCTCCGGGATGTTCTCCGTATCACCCGCCACATAGATCCTCATCTCGCCGAATGTCATCACGTAACCGTTGCCTGAGCCCTTGGAGTGGAATGGGACACCCTCACTTCGCATATGCACGATATTGTACGCGGGGACCGCTTCGACCTCTATCCCCTGGATCACCCGTTCATCCCCGTTCTTAAGTACAAGCCCCCCGCGCACGCTGTTTGCGCAGGCCTGGGTGTACGCAAGTTGAGTCTTCTCAGTACGGATTTTTTCAATCGCCGCGACGTCGAGGTGGTCCCCATGCTCGTGGGTGACGAGGATGAGATCTGCCTTGGGCATCTGCGTGAAGTCAGCGTATCGGCTGACAGGATCTACGTAGACGATCTTTCCCTTGAACTCAAAGATCAAGGAACCGTGGCCGAGAAATGTCATGATGACGTTACCGTCGCGAGACTTGAGTGTATCTGACTCGAATTTTGTTTGCCCGCAGACGAGGCTCACCATGATTCCCGTCGCTAGTGTGAGCAACAGCAGGTATCGATACATAGTATACCTCCTCTCCCGCAGGCGAGTATTGGGCCTCGACTCACATCAGACTATTGAGAGCCCTTCATCCGCGGGATTTGTGTGGAAATCTCCGTGATAACGCAAACGGTGCTTGAGGAAAGCTAGCCAAGAACAACGCCAGAATCAACGTCCCGTCACGTTTTGATCACAATATCCTCTTCTTGTCACTGGACCCCTGGGCTATTGACACTGTGGAGGGGCGGCCCATCCTCATCCACTCTGGTACAGCCACCGGCAGCGGCTTTCGTCCATAGACGAGATCATCCATCTTGCGTGCGAAGACCCGAAACAACGCCGAGTTGCGGACTCCGAACCGTATGATATTGTGAAACAGGTTGTCAGGATGTGAATATGGGCACACACGCACGCAGCGCGCACAATCCGTCCCGGAAGAACACCAGAATGTGAAACATGCCTCAGAGTCTATCTGCCATCGCCGAACGCCGTCGATCTCGCATCGGTCACCTGATGGAATCGCTTTGCTCGGACAAACGACTGCGCACTTGGTGCACTGCCTGCAAAAGTCAATCACAGAATAATCCCGCGTCCTGGTGTCAGTGACAAGCGGCAGATCGGTCGTAACGACGGAAAGACGAACGCGGGGTCCCAGACCGGGCGTCATTAGCAACCCCATCCTGCCGATCTCGCCGAGCCCCGCATCGCGGGCGACAAGCGGACAGACGATACGATAATTGCCGTCAATGTGAGCGCGTGCAGGATAGCCGAGTTTCCGAATGAACTCAGCAATCTGAACTGCAATTGCGCCTGCCGCAAGATACTGCTGTGCGGATTCCATCACTGTGGGGCCGTACGGGGCGTGGTCGATAGCTTCTTTCTCCATCTCAACGGTCAGCGCTATGGCGTACTTGTGCTTCAGGTCGATCGGTTGTCCGTACGGCTCATTTCGACCAATATGAGAGTAGAGATGATAATCCCTCAGTCCTGTGATCCCGACGGAGACAGCCCCGAGCTTGTGAGCCCACATTTTGACGAACCGCGACATTTTCGCCGGATCAGCATAGATCTTTTCTGAAGAGGGTTCATGATCCAGGATGCCATGGAACGCTGCGACGGCGTCAAAACTGGCCTGGGCCGCCGCAAACTGGCATGGTTCAAAGTAGGCTGCTCCCTTGCCGAGCAGCCCCGGCTTTGACCTGAACCGGTCGTCGGGTGCTCGTTTTTCGGGATTCCTTCGATAGTACTCGTCGAACCGCTCCGTTCCCGGTACCAGGTGATACCGGGCGAACATGATATCGCGCTCATCGATTTGGTGTCGCGGAGTATCGTCTTCAGCGATGGAGCGCTGACCTAGCGGCACGAGAAAGGCGAGTACCGCCAAGAGCGGAAGGGCAAGCAAAAGTATGGCGGCGATTTCTTGACCAGGAAACCTGATGAACCCGGCGGCCACGTACGGCACTAACAGCAGGAGGCCCATAAGGAGCATCCTGCTTGCAGCGCGGCGCTCCCCCTCTTTGACCGAGACGATGGCAGCAACTACAGTCAGGCCGAAGAGCACCAGGCCGACAGCGACCAGCAGGGGTCCGACGTAACTGAACTGGGGTGCTTCCATTCGGGGTGGTTCCACTCGTTCCTTTCAGATGGCAGGAATGTACACCGGAAAGCAACCTCTGTCAAGGATGGAACAAGACCTCAAAAGCTTCAACGACTTCCCGTTGCTTCACCACCACAAAGTCCTTAATATTGCATGACTGCCGATTGTCATTTCCGACAGAACCCGCCTTGAAGCAGTGAATGGCTTGAAACGATTCACTCGATTCATCACAGAAATGGAGGTAGCAGAAATGAATTTTCAACGCCGTATTGGCTTGCAGTCACTCCGTCTCCTCTCGCTCTTCATGGCCCTGTCGGTCTTCATTTCTTCTCCCGGTATGTCCCAGCCTTGGCATGCAGACAATGCTGCTTCTGGCACACAGAGCACCAGCTCAACCCAGTCCGCACCTCGTTCCATCGACGAAGTCATCAAGACATTCTATGAATCTCTTTCGTTCCCGGAGGGAAAGGGTCCCGACTGGGACCGTTTCCGCAGTCTCTTCTCATCGGCAACTAGCCCCTGCGTCCGAATGACGACCGACAGCATCTCGATCATGGACCGGGAAAGCTTCATCGCGTTCTTCGATGGTCGAATCAAGAAGGGAACCCTGAAGAGCTTTGTGGAGAAAGAGATCGGTCGGACAGCAGAAGTCTACGGGGGCCTGGCCCAGGTGTTCAGCTCTTACGAGAAACGCGCGAACCTCGCCGACGCCGGAAAACCCACCCGCGGGATCAACAGCCTGCAGCTCTTCTTCAAAGAAAACCGGTGGTGGATTGCCTCCCTTGCGTGGCAGGACGAGATTCCCGACAAGCCGATTCCAAAGAAGTACTTGAAGCGGGATTGATGCGCGTGGGAGTTCAGGTTTTACACTCTCGGTGACCGCGGGGTACAACTGCCGAACACTCTAAAGCCGCCAGAAATCCGTTTCACACATCCTCGACGAAGACTGCTCTCACGACGTCCGTGAGTGCCCTTCCCATGTGCTTGTGCTCAGGGCCGGCGGGGATGAAAACCCCGTCGCCCTCCTTGAATATCTGTACATCTCCAGGGAATCGAATCTCGAACTGCCCCGTCAGCACGTAGCCGATATGACCCTTTTCGCACCAGTGCGGCTCCATTTCAGGCGTGTATTCGACAAGCCGCAACTGACGGCCAGACTGACGGAGGGCCTTGAAGCGAAGCCCTTTCATCGGCGATTCCCACAGTATCTCGTTGAAATCAACTCGGTGCGGCGTCATACGTTTCTCCTGACGAGAAGGCGATGTTGTTAACTCTCTCGCTCATGCGCCTGCAGGCAGCCTCGTCATCCACGCCGTCCAGGCAATTGATGAACAACCTGCTGTTGAGCTTCAGGATTTCAAGGAGAGGCTTCATAGGCTCGAGCATGGCGACCTCGGTGCAATTGTTTCAACTGCTAACGACGTCAGGGTACTAAATGAGCTTTGAATTTCTTGTCTGGATGCTGATCTTCGTTACCATACTATTTCGAATCGTGCCGCATGAAGATCGATACCAAGCCCGAGGAATACAAAGGACTGCCCATCGAACCACGGGCAAGGGGGAACCCAATGTTCCTATCGCTTAGCGGGAAAGCGCTGCTTGAACCATTGCAGGATTTGAGATGAATCCCGCAGCTCTTCTCCCCACGACGGGTCCGCAAACAGAATATCATACCGCAGTGTGACGAGACTGTCAAGCGACACTGGCCTCAGTCTAGCAGGCATTTGCTGATGAAGGAAAAGAGGATAGTTGTACACCTCCGGCAGCTCCATCATTTCTGAGCGGTCGAGGTGTGTCAGAATCGCACCGGTCAGTGCAGCTTGATGCAGGAAGATCTGCTTCCTCCTGTCTCTTACGGACATTTCCTTCAACACCGAATCACAACACAGCACCTCGAAGCAGGGTGGCCATCTTCTCAAGAGCCCCCGCTCAGGATGCACAACGAGGATGCCGGCGTTGAAGTACGCGCGTATGGTTTCCTGATCCACGGGAGTCACCATAGGGAAGATGTTGCTCTGCGGGACCGCCAGCTTTTCATAGAGTCGCGACCAGAACTCATCCGGCGGCTCGCTGTAGCGCGAGCCGATGAGCTTGTGCATCACCGGCCGGTAGGCCAGATTCACACCTCGGGGCAAGAAGAACTCACGAGGCTCGTTCACAATGACGTTATCCGGGTCGAGCCAGACCAGAATATCGCAGTCCCCTCGGCCTCTGCGTTCGCTGCAGCGAAGACCTTCATCGCATAGAGGACCCTCTGCTAATCGATTGCACCCAGGCAACAGATCATCTCTTGAAGGTAAACGCCATCAGTCGGTTGTCGAACAGAGTAGGAATCACCAACAAGTTCTTTTCAGGAATGTACTCAAAGTCCGCACAGAAGTACTTGGGCACCGTCGTGTTCAGAAGCAGCGTCCTCTCGCCAGACGTGGACACTCTGAAGACTCGCCCGTTGTAGTCCGAGATGAGCAGGTTCCCCTTTCCGTCCGCCTTGATGCCGTCCATGATCGATCCGGGTCCCAGGCTTACCACCGTCGAGATTTTCTTGTCCTTCAGGTCGACCGACTTGATGGTTCCGTCTGATGATGCACCCACCAGTAGCCGGTTACTGTCGACGAGCAGCCCGTTCGCATTACCGATCTCGCTACCTTGCAGCCAGACCTCAAATTGGCCATCCTTGAACTTGAACACGATGCTTCGCTGACTGTCGGTTATGTACATGTTTCCATCGGCATCGATGGCGATGTCGTTTGGAAACCTGGCTTCGGGAATGGGATACTTGTTGTGGATCTTACCGGATTCTAGATCGATTTCAACCAGATTGGCTCGCTCGACAACATACAGTTTGTCCTTCCAAATGCACATCCCTGTCGGCCTGACCAGACCGGGAATCCACTCCATCGTCTCCACCTCTCCGTTGAGCTTGACCCTGGAAATGAACTCCTTCCCCGCGTTCAGGTAGTTCGATACGTAGAGAATATCCCTCTTCCGATCGTACACTACGGACTCAGGGAACCGGAGTTTTCGTGACAGCTCCCAGACTTTGGTAAGGCTCTTGTGCTGCTCGACAGCCTTGGCGTCCTGGAGCATCAATCCCCATCCGCCAAACGATTCCGCGACCAGCATCATGAGTTCATTCTCACCTTTCTTGAGGGGCAGATAGAGATAGTCGTTCAGTCCGACAATGCCGAGAAACGATGGGTCCCGCTGGCGATAGGCACTGTTGCCGCTGAAGATGACCTTTCCGTTGAGAAAGAGAGTCACGAAATCACTGTAGCCAAAGGCATACTGCTTTGTCTCGTCCTTCTTGGCGTGAATGGTGGTCTTCGCGAAGATGCAGGTTGGTTCTCCGGCGTACGGCTTGGCGTACCTCGCAATATCGAGCAAGCCCGAGGGTTCGGTGCGGACCTTCTGCCACCGAAGATCGCTCAACTCCTGGTCTCGTGGGTATTGTTCGAGGTCAATGTGAGCATTTTTGAAGGGTTGTGAGATGAGCCATTCCCCCACGATACCCGGCGCGGGATCTAGTGCTGCAGCAGGTGGGAACTGCAGGCTGTTGTCGATCCTGTAGCGGAAGTTCGAGAAGTACGCGGTCTTATCCCGCGTTCCCGATAAGCCGAGCATTCCACTGCTGACGCCATGCTTCAGGTCCTTGATGAACAACGAGGGTTGGGGAGCATCTCCAATGAAGACCCGGGCCTGCGTTCCCATGACCTCGATCTTGAAGCGAATCCATTGGTTGTTCGGGATGGTTGCCCCCGCAGTGCATCCATCGCCGTTATACAGTTGCCAGCTGTCGACGCCGTTGAAGGCCGGGACATACTGGATGGCATCCGGATACCATCCCGCGCGGTGAGGCCGTACGTAGACCCGCTCATAGTCGTCCTCCGACTGCATCCGAAAGAGAATACCCGGGTAGGAACGTCTTCCACCGGCTGCATCGACGGCGAAGTCAAACTCGATGACGCCGTTCCCGAACTGAACGTCCTTCAGGAACGCGATCCCCATCAGGCAGGTTCTTCCCAGATGCTCCACAACCTCCGCGTTTCTTAATTCCCACCGGCCAGACCGGAAGTGAACGCTGTCCGTCTGACTGACGGCGGCGGTTTGAACCAGAAGGAGAAGAACTGAAACGAGAGCGATCGCACGTTCGACGGGAACTGCGTTCATTGTGAGCCTCCTTTTGCATAGTCATTCCTCCGTTTTCAAACAACAAAAACCACATACTCGTCAATCTCTCCACATTCGACTCCCAGAGCACCGCCTTCTGCCAAATTCTGCGGCAGCACAACTTCGCTCCAAATGGTCAAAGCCGGTCGTGGCAGTGTCTGAAAGATCCTTGCGACAGTCACGTCACGTGTCACTTCGACGGCTGCGATGGCGCTGCTTGCATGGCCAGGAGGCCGTTCACGACGCGCCACTGCCCGTCTTGCTTCGCGAGATGTACGTAGTCGACCGATCGAGGCGTGGTAATCTTCACAGAACCGATATCCTCATACACTTCCAGAACCGTAACCTCGGGCTCGATCTGCCCCAGCTGCTGTGCAGCTCGGCCGCTGCGAACGACCTCGAGCAGAACTTCACCGTTCGCTTCTTGCACAACCATGTTGCCGCCAGGACCGTACTGAACGAAAGCTCTCCTCGCAATCTCAGGGTGAAGGACACGCTGAACCGCTTCTGCGTCCTTGGCCAGGGTTCCGTCGCGTAGGACAGTCATTACCTTCTTGATTGCATCTGTCTCCTGCTGCGCATCGCCAGAGGGCTGCTGAGCAGGCGGCCGCCAGAGCACGTTCACGATGCGCCATTGCCCATTCTGCTTCGCCAGGTGCAGGAAGTCGTTGAAACGGGCAGTGAAGATCTTCGCGGATGCCGTGTTCTCCGTGAGATCGAGGAGCTCGTAGGAAATACCGCGCTCCTCCGGAGCAAGCTTTCCCCTTCCTGATCGCGTCACTTCCACGAGCATGACCGAATTCATTTGCACCAGGAATGTCGAGCCGGGCTGACTTGATGGAACGAGGCCCCGTTTGACAAGCAGCGGATGCAGCGCTCGCTCCATGCGCTCAGCGCTTCCTTCATAGTATCCTTCCGCATAGTCGTGAGCAGCCTGCTTGACGGCAGCTTTGTCTTTCTCGACATCGGGCTTGTCCTGCGCAACGACACACCAAGACAACAGAACAAGAGCCAACAGCACGGACATCATTTTGCTCATATGAACCTCCGAATGTAGTAGAGTCTGGTAGGATAGAGCGTGCGGTGGAATTGGCAAAACGCCAGCTCGAAACGTGACCCAAGTTGCAGGTTTGCAGCTGTTGAATGTTGGACCATTGAAGCCCGGGCGGACAAGATGATGCTACACCGCGCAGTAGGAATGACCGTGGAGTGGATCGTTCTCACCGGCATTCGGCGTTGCCGTGCGCCAGCACAGTGCATGAGCATTTACGAGAAGTTTCCGAGAATGTTCGGGGGAATCAAAAGGGATTCGCCAAACGGTCTGGACGTGCGGCGGGTGGTTGCAGAATGAGGAATTCATGTATTCCGAAAACTGACTCAGATTCGGCACGTGAGACCACCGGTGATTGTTGCATCATCTCATCGAAGTTCATAAATTGAACGTCCGATGCGGCCGCAACCGTGGAGCACGTTTCAATCGTAGTAGCTCCATATCTCGAGATGATGCAACCTGAAGGTTTACGCACCTCAAACGAGAGCTACGGTGGGCAGCCGGAGTGATCGGCTGCTACGGTCGGATCATCGCTACGGCACCCTCGAACGACAAGAGAAAGGAAGGCTCGTTATGACGAAACTACTTCTACTAACCTGTGTCTGCTCGTGCTCAATTGGCCTCGTGCTGGCCCAGCAAACGGGCACGAAGAATACCGACGGCAATCCATTCTTCGCCAAGTACAACACCCCGTTCGAAACCCCGCCATTTCAGCTGATTAAGATCGAACACTACATGCCGGCGTTTCGCAAGGGCATGGAGCAACAGAAACAGGAGATTGATGCGGTCGTCAACAATGTTGAAGCCCCGACATTCCAGAACACGATCGAAGCGCTCGATCGAAGCGGTGACCTGCTCGAGAGGGTGAACAGCGTGTTCGGGAGCCTGCGCAGTGCCAACACGAACGACGACCTTGACAAAATCGCCAACGAAGTCACGCCCCTGCTGACCAAACACCGGAATGACATCAATTTGAACGAGAAACTCTTCCAACGGGTGAAAGCGGTGTACGACAAGCAGAAAACACTGAAGTTGGATGGCGAGCAGACGAAGCTTCTGCAAGATACCTACAAGGGTTTTGTCCGCAGTGGAGCCGACCTTTCCGCCGAGAAGAAAAAGCGATTGCGAGAAATCAATGAAGAGCTCTCGATGCTCTCGCTGAAGTTCAATCAAAACGTTCTGAAGGAGACGAACAACTTTAGGCTTGTCATCGACAAGTCGGAAGACCTCGCGGGGTTGCCTCAGACAGTCATCGATGGAGCCGCCGACCTGGCAAGGAAATCGGGGCTCGAAAGCAAATGGGTCTTCACGCTCCAGAAGCCGAGCATGATTCCATTCCTCCAATACGCTTCAAACCGGGTATTACGAGAGAAGATCTTCAAGGCCTACATCAACCGGGGCGACAACAGCAATGAGTTCGACAACAAAGGGATCGTCTCCAAATTGGCAGCACTGCGGGTCGAGCGGGCGAACCTGCTCGGATACAAGACCTACGCCGATTACGTGCTTGTGGAGAACATGGCCAAGACCCCGAAAGCTGTATATGATTTTCTGATGCAGATCTGGGAACCGGCGCTGAAGGTTGCGAAACGGGAACGGGATGAGTTCCAGGCGATGATCAGGAAGGAAGGAGGAACATTTGAGCTGCAGCCGTGGGATTGGTGGTACTACGCGGAGAAAGTGAGAAAGGAGAAGTACGATCTGGATGAATCCGAGCTCCGTCCGTACTTCCTGATGGAGAATGTGCGCAAAGGCGCGTTTGAGGTTGCGACCAAGCTGTACGGGATTCAGTTCGTCGAAAGACATGACATTCCCAAGTACCTCGATGAAGTGCAGGTTTTCGAGGTCAAGCATAAGGACGGGTCTCATCTTGGAATCCTTTACACCGATTACTATCCCCGGGCGGGAAAGCGGCCGGGAGCGTGGATGGGCTCGTATCGGAGGCAGGAGCGGCGAGACGGGAAGTTCATCACACCCGTTGTGTATAATGTGGGGAATTTCTCACGACCGGCCGGGGATAAGCCGTCGCTGCTGAGTCTCGAGGAGGTCGAAACGCTGTTCCACGAATTTGGCCACGGACTCAACGGCTTGCTCTCAAATCGCACGTATACAGGCCTTGCGGTGCCGCGGGACTTCATCGAACTACCGTCGCAAATCATGGAGCATTGGGCGATGGAGCCGGAGGTCCTCAAGACCTACGCACTCCATTACCAGACACACGAACCGATACCCGATAAATTGATCGAGAAGATCCAGAAGAGCGGAAAGTTCAACCAGGGCTTCGTCACTGTGGAGTATCTGGCTGCAGCGTTCCTCGACATGGACTGGCATATGCTCACCACGACCGAGCCGGTCGAGACCAATGTGTTCGAACAGAAATCGATGGAAGAGATTCAGCTTATTCCAGAGATCGTCGTGCGCTATAGGAGTCCGTATTTCGCGCACATCTTCGCGGGCGGCTACATAGCGGGATACTACAGCTACATATGGGCGGAGGTGCTGGATACTGATGCCTTCGAGGCGTTCAAGGAGAACGGGTTATTCGACCAGGCGACCGCGAAGGCGTTCCGCGAGAACGTTCTCGAGCGAACTGGTACAGATGATGCGATGACCCTCTATGTGAAGTTTAGAGGAAAGAAGCCGACGATCGAGCCGTTGTTGAAGAAGAGGGGATTGCTGTAGCAATCTCTTCGCTCTTCGAGACTCCCAATGGAAAGGGGCTGTCCCAAAAGTCATTCTGAGGGAAGACGCTTCTCAGTCGACCGAAGAATCTGAAAAAAACTAGCAGATTCTTCGCTGCGCTCAGAACGACGTTTCCTCTTTTAGGACAGCCCTTTCGGTTTGATCTGATTTGCCGCGTGAACCTTCCGTTTGCCCTCCGCTCTGCCTAGAAACTCAGCCGAAAACCTATTATTTGCCACGAAGTCACCAAGACACGAAGAAAGAATTTTGGTTTTCGTCCCACTTTGAACAACTTTGTGCCTTTGTGTCTTCGTGGCGATGCTTTTCGGATAGGTCTCTAGTCCGCTCTCACCCGGTATATTCGGTAAGGATCGACGCGATTCGGCCCAAGATGGAGCTGCGAGGTCGTAACATAGATGTCTCCATCTGGCACAATCGATATGCTGTCAGGCCACTTGAGAGCCGCGTCCTGGACTACAGTTTCAAGCGTCCCTTCCGGCGTGAACCTTCGAAGCGCGTTGTACTCCAACGATGTTAGGTACAGATTCCCATCTTTTCCAAATTCGATCCCGTCAGCGACTCCCGTTTTCGCTACAAACTCTACTCTGTTCCCGAGCTCCTGCTCGGAAAGCGATGAATCCTGCAGCCACGCGGTTTTGATCCGATACAGGCTGCGGCCGGTGAGCGCTTGGTAGTACAGATAGTCACCGTTCGGATCCAGTGCGAGACCGTCGCTGTGGATCTTCACACCAATTGTGACGCCTTCAACCACAAAGGTCGTATCCTCTGCTTTCGTCGAAGGATGAGTGCGCAGCACTCGCCGGGCTCGCCCCGTTGTCAGATTCACAACGACGATCGCCCCTTCGCCGGAGTCCGTTATGTACGCAAACCTCCGCCGGGTGTCGATACGCACATCGTTGAGATAGCATCGTTCCGGAACGATTGATTCGTCGAAGGTAATCTTGTGAACAACCTGATCGGTGCGAAGATCCACCTTCACGAGCTTTGCACCCCCATCCACGACACCGGTAAGCTTCGGATTGGCCGCATCAAGAATCCAGAGATAACCCTCATCATCGATGTAAACGCTCTGAACACACACAAAATGCTCTCTCGGCGAGAGCGAGGTGTCCCACATGTTCCACGTCTCGCCCGGATAGGGTCGCAGGAAGTTCGCGTTGACGATTTCTGCAACCGACGTCGTCTCCGCTCCCGACCAGCGCGGGTAGCTGACAAAGATGCGTCCCTCCTTCGACACGGCCACGCCCGTCCAGAGCTCGTACGATTGCGCAACTGGTTGAAGGGTATATGACGCCGTCCTCTCCTTCTGGCAGGACGCCGTAAGCAGAACGAGACACGGAATCAAGGCACGGATCAGCAACGCCGAAAAGCGGTTCATGTCATTTCTCCAGAGTCCGAATACGGATCGATACCTACGGCGGAAGTGGATTCTGATCAAGAGACGAAACTCACCCAAGACACTTACAATATTCTCAAGAGAGAGGTCAAGACAAATGTGGAATCGTCAGGCGGCGGTGGGAAACGCCGAACGGCTATCGAGCGAAGAAAGGCAGGGACGAAGCGGATTGATACGGTGTTGAACCTTCCGAAGGTTCAGAGGACTTATCATTTTCACTTCATGTTTTCTGATACACGCTCAACTTCTCTCCAGACACGAAGAAGATTCTCTCCCCAGATCTTCTTGATATCGTTTTCCGAATATCCTCGTCGCACAAGCTCTACGGTGATGTTCAGACTTTCACTCGCGTCGCCCCACCCTGTCAAACCGCCGCCACCGTCAAAGTCGGAGCCAATACCGACGTGGTCAATGCTGATGACCTTCACAATGTGATCGATATGGTTGACCATATCCTGCACCGTCACCGGGGTGCGAGGGAATTTGACGTCGATCTCTCGCATCTTCTCCCGCAGCTTCGCAATTTGCTCCTGGCTCAACGTTTGCATCGCCCGGCGCATACCCAGACCGCGCCCCTCGGGGAGGCCAAACTCTTTCCGCAACTCCGTCAGGGCTGCCAGTCGCTCCGGCGAATCTTCACGCCTCTTGATGTACTCCGCAAGCGAGACGAGCTGAACAACTCCCCCGTTCCTCTTGAGTTCTCGAAGCGTCTCGTCATCAAGATTGCGCGGGTGCTCGTTGACCCCACTTGCTCCCGAATGCGATGCAATGATCGGTGCCTTCGAGAGGCGAAGAACCTCCAGCGAGGCGTTCTTCGACGCGTGCGAGATGTCGATCATGATTCCCAGCCTGTTCATCTCCCGCACAACCTGCCTGCCAAACTCGCTGAGGCCGCCGTACTCCTCCGGCGGCTGACCCTCACGCGGTGTTGACGAGTCGCAGATCTGATTGTGTCCGCTGTGTGTCAGCGTAATATACCGCGCTCCTCGGTCATAGAACTCCTTGACCCTGCTGATATCCGTTGCGATCGGGTAACCGTTTTCTACGCCGATGCACGCTACAAGCTTTCCGGAGGCGTTGATCCGTACGACATCAGCAGGTGAGACGGCGATCGCAACCTCGTCGGGATACCTCACAGACAGGCGATGGATCGCGTCGAAGCGGGCTAGAGCGTTCTTGTAGGCAGATTCGTACGACGCCGCCGAGCGATCGCCGGTGCCCGTGAAGACGGCAAAGAACTCGACGTCGAGGCCGCCTTTCCGCATTTTCGGGAGAGTGACCTGACGCCGGTTGTCGGCGCTTCCGACGTCCTCCTTTTCGGAGGCAAAGTCATCCGAGATGTCGGCGTGGCTGTCGATGGTAATCGCCCGCTCGTGGACTCCCTTTGCGTAGGCGACGAGTTCTTCCTCGCTCTCGAATCTCGGGGTTCGCTGCTCAGAGCTGAAGAATGAACAACCTGCGATGAGAACGAGGACGGGAAGGATTCGTTGTGGGTGCATGGCGGATAGTCTAGAATAATGGCGGAAAGAGTGGAATTGCCCTTGAAATCATACCATGAACGTAAAGGGCTGCAATTGGTTTCTACTCACCCCCCTACTCCCCCTCTGTACAACACCTGTACAGACCGGGGACATGGGGTGGATTCAGTTTAACACTGGCAAAGCCAAGTTCTCCATGGCCACTGCCAAAGGCGGTGGGTTTCTACGTATGACCAAGATTTGCTTCGGCGATTTAGGCCTCGGTGGTACACTTATCGTCAGGGTTTGTCGAGTGAGAAATCCACAGCAGCAAGCGCATGGATCGCCGTCGTGCTGAACACCGGCAGATCGGTGTGTTCCTGCTGTATGAGGAGAGGAATCTCCGTGCAGCCGAGCACGATTCCTTCCGCTCCCTTTGCGCGTAGCTTCTCGATGATACCGAGGAAACGCTTTCTACTCTCGTTGTTGATGATACTCATCAACAGCTCATGATCGATGGTCTGTTGGATGAACTCCCTGTCATCCGTCTCAGGGACAATCGCCTCGACGCCTTCGCTCTTCAGTTTCATCTTGTAGAAGTCCTTCTCCATTGTGAGCTTTGTTCCCAGGAGGCCGATGGTCGAGAGACCACAACCGTTGACAGCCTTTGCAGTCGCCACGCCGATGTGGATCAGAGGGACAGGGATCTCACGCTCCAACCTGTCAGCAAACATATGCATTGTATTCGCACACAGCAAGATGCATTCTGCGCCGACGCCGACCAGTTTCTTCGACGCATCGAGCAGGAGAGAGTGGATTCCCTCTATGTCCTGACTCTTGTGGCACCGATCGATGTCTCCGTAGTTGAGTGAATAGAGGATGCATCGGCCGAATTCAAACCCTCCGCGCCGCCTGTTGACCTCCTCGTTGATAATGCGGTAATACTCCGCCGTCGAGATCCAGCCAGTACCACCGACAAGCCCGATGGTTTTCATATCTAGTCTCCTTCAAGGTGTAGATCAGATTGGTCGGCACGCCACGAGCCGGCGATAAATCGGGCAGTCCGACCTATGATGTATCGGAGTGGTCAAACTTAGAGCTTGACCTGCTGCTTTCGCCGCGTGAACAGAAGCGCCGACCACGTATCATCGATTGCGCAGATCTTGAAATCCACCAACCCTGCTGCAAGTCCGGCTTCGCGCACGAATTGCTGGGTGAGGTCTGTCGGAACCCGCGATGCTTTCTTCGGCCAGGCGATCCATATCTTCCCGTCGCCGATGGCTTTGGCCAGCCGCCGAACTTCCCTGTTGATCTCCACTTGCGACTTCGCGAACCAAAGTGTCAGGTCGCAATCGCTATTGTGTGCTTGCTTCACTTTTACCCCCTCCGGCATCCGTCCCAGGACTTGCTCGAAATTCTTCGGCGCGTGCAAGAGCGCAACAACGGACCGGGGCTTGATGCCGAGTTTCTTCGGCAGCGGTGTTCCGGAGTATCCAGCAAGCATCGATTTGGGAACGACTGGATCAAGTGGCGGATTGGTTATCGCTTTCTTAAGTGCAGAACGGATCTTTCCCCACTGCGTATATACAGCGTCCGGCACGCTCGCTTTCGCTCGAGCGACCTTCTCCGGTTCCCCGCCGACAAACACGAGCGGAATTGCCCGTGTTCTCTTCTGATGCCGGATCGCCAGACCCATGTCACGTCCTTGTGCGGGCAGACGGGACAGGTCGATAACAACGGCAACCGGCACTCTCTCGCCAAGCTCTCGAAGGAAACTCAGCGCCTTGGGAACCTCCCAGTTCACATCGTATCCCGCGGCTTGTATCTTCTCCGCCCTCCCGCGAGCTTCTTTTTCGTTCCAGTGGATCAGGCGAACCGATGACATGTGTGCGTTCCTCTTCAATGCGCGATCAACGTTCCATTATACGCACACCGTGATCCGCAAGCAAGAGCAATGCTTCCGGTGCTGTGCTCTGAACAGATGATTGCGAGACGTTGCGTCTAGAAATGAACGATTATTCTCACTTCTGATAAGGAAGGGTCGGACGAAATGAGACAGAGCTTCCCCTCAACCGATCGACGCAACCGCTCGTCGAAATTCGGTGTCGCGGGATAGTGCGGATCAGTAGCTTTTCGTAACATGCCCGGAAGAGATAGGAGGAACGACCACGTTCATCCCCCTCATGTCGCTGGCGATCGCTTCAGTTGTCGTCAGCGTCGTTACTTCCGCCATCATTAGTTTAGGAATTGCGCAGTTAACTCGAGAAATCAGTAGCCACGATCATGTGGCCAAAGAGGAAAACGTTATGAGACTCGGCGCTTCAATTGTATTCCTCACTATTCTGCTCTCGCCTCTTCTCAGTCAGACGAGGACAAGCACGCTCCTGCAGCAGGAGCCGCCGATTGACGGAGCACCGGGAATTGAATTGCCTGTTTGTTTCGGTGCCGGGATTTCAAACGGCGCCTTCGGCTGCACCATCGTCATGGCGGCCCGCAACGGCCTCGTGCTGGTAGGAAACAACGAAGACCGAAACCATACGCAAACGATTATGACTTTGGTCCCCGCGACGTTGAAGTACTACGGCCGGATCGTTTTCGGGTATGACGACGGCCCCATACAGGGCGGCATGAACGATCAAGGGCTGTTCATCGACGCCAACGCCCTTCGGCCCACGGGCTGGAAGCCCGACTCGGGCAAGCCGACATACCCGCTGAATATTATGATGTCCGTGTTGGCAACTTGCGCCACTTGCGAAGACGTCAGGGCCTTCTTTGAAAAATCCAATTTCCCTGCGCTCGACCGGGCCCGGTTTCCCGTCGCCGACCGATCGGGTGCGTCGATGGTGGTCGAATATGGCGAGGACCGAGTTCAATTCGTCAGGACCACGGCATGGTACCAGATCGCCACCAACTTCGTGATGTCGAATGTCAGGAACGGCAACTATCCCTGCTGGCGATACCGGACCGCTGACAAAATCCTCTCTGAATCCAAAGAGCTGAGCGTTGAACTCATCCGAAAGATCCTGGACGAAACCCACCAGGAAGGCGGAGCCCTTACCGTGTACTCCAACATCTATGACCTGAAGGAGGGAATTGTCTATGTCTACAATCTCCGGAATTTCGATGAAGTGGCCGTCATGAATCTCTCTGAGGAATTGAAGAAAGGTCAGAGGGAGATTGAGCTCGCTTCGTTGTTTCGGAAACCGCAATGAACCACACTCTATATCCTACTCTCATGAAGAAGAAATGGATCATACTGTTCATCATTCTCCTCAGCAGCACAGCCTGCGATGGAAGGCGGTCGACGAACACGGGAGACTCGGTTCAGATCGCGGGTTGCTGGAAGGGTCGCCAGATTTCAAGATTTGACCGTCCTTTTTCTGAGCGGATTCTCTTCACGTGCAGACGAGACAGCTCGCTTGCCCTCTCGATGATCTATGAAATTGGTCCCAGAAGCAGGGTTTGGACCTTCGATGCCGATGTGACTATCAGAGAAGGAACGATGCGCTGGGAAGACCACGAAGGCCTTCTCAGCAAGAACAATGATACCATGAACGTCACGAGAGTCGACCGCGGTGGAAAATCAGTCTGGCTCTATGTTCGGGATCGGTCCGCCGATTCGCTTATGACGCAACTACATGCGTACACCGCAGGGCCCTACGTCTACGAGATGCCTGAAAGACGGAATGACGGTTGGCAATGCGCAGATCTTGCAGCGAGCGGGATGGACAAGTCAAGAATCATCGACTTGATAGAGCAAATAAGGAACGGTAAGCACGACGACATTCACAGTTTCTTGGTCGTCAAAGACAATAAGCTAGTCGTCGAGGAGTATTTTGCCGCGAACGGAAAGAAGCACGGTCGGTTCATCACCGGACTTTTTCGCGAGAAGGTTCATCATCTGGCATCCACCACAAAGAGCGTCACATCCACTCTTGTTGGGATAGCCATTGACCAGGGCTTTATTAGAGATGTCGAGGATCCAATCTATCAGTACCTGCCGGCATACAGTTCTCTCTTCAGCGAAGACAAGAAACGAATCAGAATCTGCGATATGCTCACAATGACGCCGGGATTCGAATGGCGCCAGTTCGGTGTCAGTGACGACCGCAATGACGGGATGAGGATGTGGAATACCGACGATGTGATCGGGTACGTACTTCAGAAGCCGCTGGAAGCCAAGCCGGGAGAGAAATTCAACTATACCAACGGCGTCCCGACTGTCACAGGGGCGATCATCAAGAACGCCGTTGGCATGGAGGTAGGGAAGTTCGCTGAGAAATATCTCTTTCAGCCGCTGGGAATTTCCGAATATGTATGGACAAGCTATCCGGATGGTTCGATCGAAACCGATGGCGGACTGGCATTGCGCTCGCGTGATCTGGCGAAGATCGGGCAGCTCTTCTTGAACAAGGGTCTATGGAACGGCAAGAGAATCGTTTCAGAACAGTGGGTACGTGAATCGACGAAGGAACGACTGAAGTTCGGCAACTTGTTCTCCCGATGGGGATATGGATATCACTGGATGGAGACTGTAACGCGCGTCAGGAATCGGGAGGTGCGCTCGTATTTCGTCCCCGGCGATGGTAACCAAATATTGGCCGTGTTCCCTGACTTGGGCATGGTGATCGTGTTTACCGCTGGCAATTACGGAAAAGATCCAAAGCCGATCTACTATTCAGTATTCGAAGAATTCATCCTGCCCGCGGTGATTCCGGAAGGGTAATAGATGGGCAAAGTCGGCAAGCTGAATTGCCTCATTGTCACTCTCTTTTCGCAATGATACGCTAACGATGAAAAGTTGCCTGGGCGTCAGTTATCTTTCTTTCGTGCTCATCCTAGGGAGCCCTTTCTCCTGCTCCCAGTCAAACCGGCCGTTGGCTGAACAGCTCCAGGCAGCGC
>VGWB01000006.1 GCA_016873755.1 Ignavibacteria bacterium
TTCCCGGAGCTCGTACGCGTAGCCCGATATCCTGCCAAGAGAATCAAGCGCAGACGTGTGGTCAATCTTCGTGTTGCTCCCTCCGCGGGCATGGTGGAGGCCCTCTGCATAGTAGCTCCACACTTTGGTCACCCTTACGGCGCCGGTAGAGGTTGCCACCGCCGCCTCAACAATTCCATTGCACACCAACGCTTCGTTGAAGTCCTTGCCGGTGTCCGTTTGATGGGAGGGTTGATAGACAACGGTGAATTGGGTACCATTGCGCGGTTCAAGCCCAGAGTGTCTTGTGGCAGTACAGGCAGTAAGCGCAAGGGGCAGGAGGATACAGCTTACTTTCAGAAGCGAATTGACGCTCATGGCACATGAAGAAGATCGTTCATGCTGGTCCATTATGGCCACATCTTGTTGTTGCAGGACGGGGTACGCGTTTCCCCAACGGGCGGTGGTAACGCGGCGGAGTATGCCTTAGTCCACTTGTTCAGCCCCCAACTCCCGCCTGAGGGCAAGGAGGATGGGGTGTTCTTCACCATTCCCGTCGGTTGGCTTCTGTAACGAACGGGTAGGTGGAGGGTGTGTGAGGTGTTGATTCTCGGGTGGCATTGAAGATGAACGATGTTGCCTTGATCCGCCGTGGAGCACGGGCTCAATGCGAATCTTCCGTCCTGTGACCTTCTCGAATGAATCACCGAGGAACTCCTGGTGACGTCTCAGTGAGGAAAGGTGGTAATCGTCGGGGCAGGCGATGCGCAGCGCTCCGCCGACCAAATCGAGAATACGGCTCTCGCCCAGAATTGTGCCGACCCCAATCTTCATCTTCCGCACTTCACCAATCCACTGCTGCCACTGCCCGTACGCCTCTTCGACGCTAATGGCTTGCAGGTTACCAAATGAATCGTTCTGTGCGGCCCTCGTTGATCGGTAGGGCTCTGGGCTCTCTTGAACAGGTGTTGGGGTAACAAGATTCGGAGCGGCCGGATATGTGGCAGCACCTCCCAGTCTGCCGGCGCTCACCTGCCCTACAATCTTGACCTCGGCTGCGTCGCTGACCTGCAGGGGATGGCCGGCCACCGGTCGCTGTTCCCCATCGTTCCCGTTCAAGCTAGCTTTTTTTTTCAAATCATCTATTTGTCGCAGGAGGGCGTCAATCTGAACTGAGTGCTCAAGCTTGATCATTTGCAGAAGAGCGGCTTCGAGCTTGAAGCGTGGCTGTGGTGCCCATCGAATGGACTGTTCCAGCTCGTTTACCAACCTGATCAGGCGCAGGATATCGTTTTGCTGAAAGCTCTTTGCCACCTCCTTATAGCGTTCGCGGTACATCTCTGACGCCTCGACGAGCTCTGTTGACTCTGTTGCTAACACGACAAGCAAGTTACGAAGATGCTCGGCGAGGCCGCCCAGGAATTCCCGCAGATCATATCCATTCCGCACAATCTCGTCCACCAGCTCTATCCCACCCCGGACATCCCGGCTCTTAATCATATCGGTCACTCGGAAGTAGAGCTCCTGATCAACGGCGTTGAGTACCTTCAGCACATCTGCCGAACCGATTTCGTTGCCGCAGAATGAGCGGGCCTGGTCAAAAATGCTCTGAGCGTCCCGGAGCGATCCATCCCCTTTCTTTGCAATGATCATCAACGCGCCATCATCAATTGTTACGCCCTCCCCGCGGGAGATCGTGCGAAGGTTGCTTATCGTCTCGTCGATTGATATTCGGCGAAAATCAAAGCGCTGACAGCGTGAGAGGATCGTCATTGGAACCTTATGCACTTCGGTCGTCGCGAAGATAAAGACAACGTGCGGGGGCGGCTCTTCCAGGGTCTTCAGGAGCGCGTTGAAGGCTTCCTTGGTGAGCATGTGGACTTCATCGATGATATAGACCTTGTACTTCCCGCGGGTAGGCGTGTAACGTACCGACTCGCGCAGGTTGCGGATCTCTTCTACACCGCGGTTGGATGCTCCGTCGATCTCGATCACATCCAGGCTTCGTCCCGCGGTGATTTCCTGACAGACTTCGCAGCGGTTGTCTGGATTGCTCCCCTTAGGAGATTGGCAGTTGATGGCTTTTGCAAGGATGCGGGCCACGGTTGTTTTCCCTGTGCCACGCAGACCGCTGAAAATGTACGCATGCGCAAGCCGATTCGAGGAAATGGCATTCCGCAGGGTGCTCGTGATATGGGGCTGACCGATAACCTCTTCGAAAACCATCGGCCGCCACTTGCGTGCGGTTACTTGATAGGACATACAGTCAGAAAGTAAAGATTAAAATCTAAAAAGCAAAATGGGTGGGTTCGGGATTCGTAAGAATCGGGAGTCTGGGGGTTCGGTGTACACAGGCACTAGGCCCGCCTGCGTTTGGTCTTTACTTCTCTCTATTTTCGCTCATGGAAGACGTACGTCGCCGCTTCTTCAATTGTTTCCACTGCAAGAATCTTGAGCCCCTCTTTCACCTTCTTCGGAATCTCCGCGAGGTCCTTCAGGTTCTCCTTTGGAACAATGACGGTCTTGATACCGCTTCGTTGTGCAGCAAGCAGCTTTTCGTTCAAGCCACCAACCGCCAGCACGTTTCCGCGAAGTGTGATTTCTCCAGTCATTGCTACGTCGTTCCGCGCCGGACGGTTACTGGCTACCGAGATGATTGCCATCGCCATGGTAATTCCAGCCGACGGGCCGTCCTTCGGGATCGACCCTTCCGGCAGGTGGATGTGGATTTCTTTTTCTTTCGTGAAGTCTGCGTCAATGCCAAATTTCTTGGCGTTCGATCGGATATAGCTGAGGGCCGCCTGTGCGGATTCTTTCATCACCTCCCCGAGTTGTCCGGTAAGCGTGAGCTTCTGCGTTCCCTTCATCACTGTCGCATCCACAGTGAGGATATCGCCCCCGACACTGGTCCACGCAAGGCCCGTCACCGATCCAACGCGCCGCTCGCGCTCTGCTTCCTTTCTCCGGAATTTAGGAACACCGAGGTAGTGCTCAACTTTTTCCTTTGTGACCGCGAGGGATTTCCTGCTTTTTCGTTTTCCAGACGACCCGTCTTTCTGCTTGCGAAGCACAATTTCTTTGGCGGCCTTGCGGCAGATCGAGGCGATTTCTCTCTCCACATTTCGCACACCCGCTTCACGCGTATACTCCTGAATGATACGCTCAATCGCCGCGTCTTCAAATCGCAGCTCGCTGTCACCAAGACCGTGGGCGAGCAATTGCTTTCGGATAATGTGGCGCTTGGCGATCTCGCGCTTGTCATAGTCGAGGTAGCCCGGCAGCTCGATGATCTCCATCCGGTCCTGTAACGGCATGGGAATCGCGTACCGCACGTTGGCTGTGGTAATGAACATTACCTTGGAGAGATCATAGTCGACATCCAAGTAGTGATCATTGAATGTGTTGTTCTGTTCGGGATCGAGCACCTCAAGCAACGCCGCAGACGGATCACCCCTGAAATCCATGCTCATCTTGTCGACTTCATCCATTAACATTACGGGGTTGGTTACGCCGGCTCGTTTCATCGATTGGATGATCTTCCCGGGCATCGAGCCGATATACGTACGGCGGTGACCCCGGATCTCCGCCTCATCACGCACACCGCCAAGCGAGATCCGCACCAGCTTCCGCCCGAGCGCCCGGGCTATCGATTTTGCCAATGAGGTTTTCCCAACGCCCGGCGGCCCGACAAAACAGAGAATCTGCCCCTTCATTTCCTTTACGAGGTTGAGTACTGCGATATGCTCGAGGATCCGTTCCTTCGGCTTTTCCAGTCCGAAATGATCTTCATCCAGAATCTGTTTCACGTGCTGAACATCGAGGTTGTCCTTGGTCTTCTGCGACCAGGGAACTGCAACCAGCCAGTCCAAGTAGTTGCGCGTTACGGTAAACTCGGGTGACATGGGGGGAGTTTTCTTGAGCTTGTTGAACTCCTCCACGGCCTTCTCCTCCACTTCCTTCGGCATCCTCGCTTTTTGGATCTGCTCCTTGAGCTTTGCCAGTTCGGGGGAGGCTTCGTCCTCACCGAGCTCGTCCTGGAGTATGCGAATCTGCTCCTGGATGAAAAACTTCCGCTGTGATTTCTGGATATTGTTTTGAACCTTTGTGTCGAGTTCACGCTCCATTTTAAGAATATCGATCTCTGTTGTCAGGATCTTTGACAACTCATAGAGTTGTTGCCGCAGGTGCTGGGTCTGCAAAATACGTTGTTTGATATCAACGTTATGCACAAGGTTTGCAGCCATATAAAAGAGCTTGCGGTGAGGCTCTTTGATTCCCTCAAATGCCATCAAGATCTCCGGCGGCACGTTGCGGCTAAGCTTGACATACTCCTGAAACAACGCAGAGGTGTGCCGAACAAGGGCATCAACTTCATGGCCTGCCTGCAACTCCGATCTGTTGAGAACAATCTCCGCCTCAAGAAACGCTGGATTCGGAATGAACTTCTTGATGGTAGCCTGCACAACTCCATCGACGAGGATTTTCATAAGCCCGTTCGGCAGCTTCAGCATCTGGATGATCTTCGCAACCGTGCCATGATGATAAATATCATCGGCGGTTGGTTCCTCAACGGCGGCGTTCTTCTGTGCAACCAAGAAGATGTTCTTGCCACGCTCCAACGCCTGGTTTGCGGCCTTCAGTGAGCTTTCCCTGCCAACGAGCACCGGGAAGATCATGTATGGAAAAACTACTACATCCCGTAGGGGCAATACTGGCAGCGTTGTGGGGATATTGTCGATCGTCTCAACCGCCCCGTCCCCCAGCTTGATCGGTGTCTCGCTCATAGTCCTTGCAGCGACCTCACATCAAGTCCAAAACGAAAAGCGTCCCGTTCTATCGGGACACCCTGCTGTTTTCAATCAATATACCCACAAAAGCCAGCAGAAGCAAGAAAGCTTCCGGCACCACCCGTAAGTGGTACGCCTCTACACTCACACCGTTGAATCATCCTCCAAAATTACTTATCGTGAACAACAATTGTGAACGCCATGTTCTCCGAGGTGCTCCGGTACCCACGCTTGCAGCTTGCGAGCGATTGCTCGGTGCTGGTGACGTTTGGCATCAACATCTCGCGCGAACATCACCGAGATGTTGTTCGACTATTCACGCTCCTGCTTTCTGAGCGCCATCCGGCTATTCGAAATCTGCACCCGGCATACTGCTCGCTGCTTATCACGTTTGATCCGCTTGTAGCAGATCCACATCATTTTCGGGATTTCATCCACGGCCTGGTTGAACGCATCGATTCGGTGCTCTTACCGATGTCGCGCGTCGTTGAGATTCCTGTATGCTATGATACCGCCCTCGGTCCCGACCTCCAATTTGTCGCATCTCATAACCATATTAGCGTGGCAGAGGTGATCCGCTACCACTCCTCAACCGAATATCTTGTATACTTCCTCGGATTCTCTCCCGGTTTTCCATATCTCGGTGAACTCCCGAAGCAGCTTTTCGCTCCACGTTTACCAACGCCGCGTGTGAAGGTTCCCGCCGGCAGCGTTGCAATAGGAGGAAATCAAACCGGAATCTACCCTGCAGATTCCCCGGGAGGCTGGCGAATCATTGGACGGACCCCTTTGAAGCTCTTCCGGGCAGAGCGTTCAGAACCAGCGTTGCTCCATATGGGCGACATCGTGCGTTTTGTCCCCATCACGAGAAGGGAGTTCAATGAAATGGCTCTCCTGAGTATGAATCAATGGAGGGTTGCTTGAACGAGATATCCTACATTAACGTCATATCTCCGGGTTTTCAGACTACCGTTCAAGACCTCGGCAGGTATGGGTTTGCTCATCTAGGAGTGTCTGCGTCCGGCGCGGCTGACCCTGTTTCGCTTCGGATCGGGAATTTGCTTCTCGGCAATCCACAAAATGCCGCAGCATTGGAATTAACACTTGTGGGTGGGGAATATCAATTCGAATCCGGCTGTGTTTTTGCCCTGACAGGATCTGATTTTGGCGCAACGCTTGATGGGCAAGAAATCCCCTTGTGGTCATCCGTCAAGGCACAGGCGGGGCAAATATTGCGGTCCGGTTCAACCAGGTCGGGGGCACGATGTTATCTCTGCATCGGGGGCGGCATTAACACCAGGCGAGTGCTGGGAAGTTTTTCAACGCACGTGATGACCTCAATCGGTGGCTTTTCCGGCAGGCCCTTAAGAGGTGGCGATCGGGTCCGGTTTCTCGGCCAGGTGGGTGATGCTCCGTTTAGACCACAGCGCCTCAAAAAGGCCGTTATTCATCAGCTTATGCACAGGTCGGTTATTCGAGTCACGCATGGTCCCCAAGCCGATTTGTTTTCTGATGAAGTGACGGCGCTTTTTACCACGGCGGTGTATCATGTGACCGAGGAGACAAATCGCATGGGCCTCCGTCTCACGGGTTCGGTCCTAAAGCAAGAAAGAGCTGCAGAGATGGTAACTGAGGGTGTGGCACTGGGGGCTGTCCAGATTCCACCCAGCGGAGAACCTATTCTCTTGTTCGTGGAGCACCAAACAACGGGCGGGTATCCAAAAATCGCCAATGTTGTTTCCGCTGATATCCACATCTTGGGGCAGCTACGTCCTCGAGACTCTGTTCGCTTCGAATTCATCTCCTTCGAGCGCGCCCATGAACTGCTCCTCCGCCAGGAGGCCATGATTTCAACTCAATTCCTTGAGTTCGTATGAGTTTCATCTCTCAGTTCGGCTCAATAACCCGTGAGCAGTGGAAGACCCTCGTCGCGGCGCAACTCGGCTGGATGTTGGATGCTATGGATATCATGCTTTATGCTTTTGCGCTGACAACCATCCAGAGAGAGTTCGGCCTCTCTTCTGCCGAGGCGGGAGCTCTCGCCTCTGCAACACTTATTGCCTCCTCGGCTGGTGGGGTTCTCTTCGGAATCCTTGCCGATAGAATCGGGAGGGCAAGATCGCTCATGTTGTCCATTCTGGTCTATTCCATCTTCACCGCACTTACTGCTACGGCCGGCTCGCTTGCTGAACTTGTACTCTGGCGCTGTCTTGTCGGTCTTGGTATGGGTGGAGAGTGGTCTGCCGGCTCCGTCTTGGTTTCAGAAACCTGGCCAGCCGAGCATCGTGGCAAAGCGATCGGCCTGATGCAATCGGGCTGGGCGGTCGGTTACATCTTCGCCGCCCTCTTGGCAGCAGTTATTCTGCCTGATCTTGGATGGCGGGTCTTGTTTCTCGTGGGCATTGCACCGGCGTTTCTTACGCTCTGGATTCGAAAGCACGTGCAGGAACCCGCGATTTGGATCGACCGTGCGCGGCGTCCTCGGGTTAGTAAGGATAATGCAATTGGGGAGATCCTGCGGCCACCGCTGTTACAGAAGACTCTTCTTGGCACCCTTGTTACCATGTCTGTGTTATTTGCCTACTGGGGTTTGTTTACATGGATGCCTTCATTTCTCGCACGGCCGTTTGACCAAGGCGGCGCCGGCCTCGGCATCGTGAAGAGCTCAACGTGGATTATCCCCATGCAAATCGGGGCATTCTTCGGCTACGTACTGTTTGGTTTCCTTGCCGACCGCTTTGGACGACGGCCGGTCTTTCTGTTCTTCTTGCTCTGCGCAGCGCTTCTTGTTCCTATCTACGGTCAGCTTGCTCGCCATGAGGTTGTTCTCCTTCTTCTCGGTCCTTGCATTGGCTTCTTCGGTCATGGGTATTTCAGTGTTTTCGGCGCAATGCTCTCCGAGCTATTTCCAACGCACATTCGCGCCACAGCACAGGGCTTAGTCTACAATGGTGGCCGGGCCTTTAGTGCCTTGGCGCCATATACCGTCGGTGCTCTTGCCGACCAATATGGAGTGGGGAGTGCGCTTGCCGTTACAGCCGCGTTCTTTCTCGCCGGGGCCGGACTGATGTTTCTGCTACCAGAAACTCGCGGTCAACACCTACAATAGAAATGACGCCGGCTCAACAATCGCGTAGATCTCGACAGACAATCAACCATGAAGAAAATCATCGACATCAATTCGGACCTCGGCGAGCGGCCTGAGGCGCTCGCCAATGGCAGTGAGGAAGAACTGATCTGGCACATCTCTTCTGCAAATATCGCGTGTGGCGGACATGCCGGTGATGCGCAGACGATGATGAAAGCAATTGAACTTTGCGCGAAGTATGGCGTTGCAATCGGGGCACATCCAGGTTACCCCGATCGTGAAAATTTTGGACGAGTTGAAATGAACCTCTCCGCCCAGGAGATCGAACTGTCTGTTCTTGCGCAGGTGAGAACGCTTGTTGATCTCGCCCAGAGTGTTAGCTGCACGGTGCGGCATGTCAAGCCCCACGGAGCGCTGTACAATTCGGCAGCAAGCAACCCTGCGACCGCGCGCGCAATTGCGAGGGCTGTGTGTGGTGTAGATAAGTCGTTGATTTTAATTGGCTTGGCTGGGTCGAGGATGCTTGAGGTGTGGAAAAATCAGGGATGTCACGCCGCTGCCGAGGCTTTTGCAGACCGGCGCTATGAACCTGATGGCTCTCTACGCTCCCGCGCATTTGCGGATGCGCTTATCACCGATCCTGCAGATGCTGCACTGCAGGCGGTCCAAATAGCCAGGGATGGTTATGCGGTTGCTGCAGATGGTGCTCGGGTTCCAATTGACGCGCGGACCCTTTCCATTCACAGCGACACACCGAACGCGATTGCGATCGCCGGAGCCGTTCGTGATCGGCTTCTCCGGGAGGGAGTCAAGATCGCTCCGCCCTAACCCATTGCTTCGTTCAGGAACCGTACCAGTGGGGTTGCTTCTTTAAAGGTTTCTGCCACATCATTGAGAAACCGTCGCGCGTGGCACTTCGACTCCGGCCATTCAACCCACACGAAGAATTGTTTCTGCTTCAGCCATTCTGCCATCCGGTGGTTCTGTTCGAATCCCTGTGGTATGCGCTGTAGCTTGTCCCCCTCGAGCTTCCCAAACCACCTCTTGAACCGCCTGCTTTCTATGATTGAGAGAAACCGCTCCGGCTGGTCTGCAATGGCTCTGCGGATCCTTTTGATCTGGTCGCTATCCGGCATGTAGATACCCCCGCCAATGAATACGTTCCCGGGCTCGATGTGAAGGTAGTACCCGGAACCCTCAACTCCTTTTGGCTTTGTGCGCAGGACAATGTGTGCCGCGACATGCGTCTTGTACGGTGTCTTGTCTTTGCTGAAGCGAATATCTCTGTATACCCGGAACAGGGACCGTTTGGGGTTTACATCAAACTCCGGTGCGAATTGATCAAAGTGTGGCTTCAGCGCGGCAATGAGAGATTGCATCGGTAGTTTCACGCATGACTCATACTTGTCTCTGTGCTTTTCAAACCATGGACGATTGTTGTTCCGCTTCAGCCGTTTGAGAAAGGCTATTCCGTCCTTGGGGAACCCATTGAACGGGGGGAAGAAATCGAGATCGGCAACCAAGATTTTCTGTGTGCGCACGGTAATCAGTCGTCGGATTCAGAGAGCTCGATATTCCCTTCCCTCAATTGCCGCCCGCACAAAGCCGTCGGCACGCTGCAATCGCTGCCGGGCTTCCTCCTTGCTAACGCCGGCTTTGATCATTACCAGCGCTGTCTTTACGTGCCATCCACTGCGTTCCAAGTAGTCGGTGGCGTCCTCGTAGGTCAACCCTGTGATTGTCATGACCACTCGCTTTGCTCGCTCGCGCAGCTTCTGATTTGTCATCTGTAGATCGATCATCATGTTTTCGTACACCTTGCCGAGCCGAATCATCGCGGTTGTTGTGATCATGTTTAGCACAAGCTTCTGCGCTGTGCCCGATTTCATCCGCGTCGATCCCATGATAACCTCCGGTCCTACCTCCGGGCAGATTGCCATATCGATTGCAGCGGCTAGTTCCGCAAATTCCGACGAATACAGCCTGCTCCTCGGATTTGTAGTCACATACAGGGTCTTCGCGCCACGCTCCTTTGCTCTCTTTACAGCGCCGACGACGTACGGTGTTCTCAGGCTGGCGGCGATGCCGCACACCACATCTTTATCTGAAACAGCTTCCGCATCGATGTCGCGGGCTCCATTCTCCTCTTTATCCTCTGCTCCCTCCTGCGCTCGAAACATCGCTTTCTCTCCACCCGCAATTTTCCCTTGCACCATCTCATGTGGGGTGCCATATGTCGGCGGACACTCAACAGCGTCCAACACGCCGAGTCGCCCGCTCGTTCCGGCACCGGCGTAAATGAGTCTTCCTCCGTTTTTGAAGGCGCGAACAACAACTTCCACCGCCTTTGTGATATACGCAATTTCGCTCTCGACGGCGAGCGCAACGCGCTTATCCTCGGTGTTGATGATGTACAGGGTTTCCTCAATGGGGCGCGCGTCGATGTCCATGCTTGCTGGATTGCGCTGCTCCGTGCTGAGGCGCGTAAGCTGCTCAAAGAGCTTCTTCTGATCGGTCAAAATGTGCTCCTTTGCTCTTCCTGAGGGGTGTTTCCAAATTCAATCAGTACGATCTTTTTTTCTCCTTCTTCAAGCTCTGCTGAGCCCTTGAGTGCCAGATCAATGACACGAATAAAAAGATTGCCCGTTGGGCCGGTCAACGAGCCCAACTCACCCTGAAGATCTCCACCTTTGAGCGCTATCAACGCGGGAGGTTTAACAGCTATCCGCTCCTTCGCGTTGCCCCGCACTGTTTCTGCCTGCTGCTCCGTTGGCCGGTTTGTTTCTCTCAGCAGGGGCTTTGACCACCGGACAAGGTTACTGAGTCGGCCAACTGCACGTGCAACCACGACATCATACCGCTTATGGTGGTCTGGCTTCCTTCCAACATCCTCGGCTCTGCCCCACACAGCTAGTGCTCTTTTGAGGCCGAGATTTTTGATGATATCGGCTACAACTTTGATCTTTTTCTGAGCAGAGTCAAGCAGAGTGATAGATATGTCGGGAGCAAGGATCTTCAACGGTATCCCGGGCAGCCCACCCCCGGTCCCAAGATCAAGCACGCGGGCGTGAGGAGGAAGACTAAGCCTGAAGAGTATTGCTGCAGAGTGTAAGAAGTGGGTGGTCCAGAGATTCTCTTCGTCCTTTCGCGAGATCAGGTTAATACTCCTGTTCCACTCAAGAAGGATGTCTGCATACTGGCTGAGCTTCCGGATCTGTTCGTCGCTTATCTCAACCCCGTTTTGACGACAGACGGTTCTGAACCAACATTTTCTGTCCAGCATGATCTGCTAAGCTGTTGATATATAATCGGTTGGTGCTGTTGTTCCACGTGAAACCGCCTACCGTTTTAGATATACCATCAGCACGGAGATATCGGATGCCGTTATCCCGCTGATCCGGGATGCCTGTCCCATAGACTCGGGCTTCACCTTGCTGAGCTTTTCTCTGCCTTCGGTTGAAAGTGACCTAATTCTGGAGTAGTCAAAGTCGACCGGTATCCGTTGGTCCTCGAACCTGTCAAACATCTTCACTTGATCAGCTTGCCTCTGGATATAACCTTCGTACTTCACTTCTATCTCAATTTGCTCCAGGATTTCTCCTCTGAGTTTTTCGTCGCGAAGATTCAAGATCCCGGCAATTGCGGGTTCCGCACTCAGCGTGTCTATGTTGATCAACTCGGCTAGGGTTGTCGCCGGGCGCTTCAGGAGCTTTGCGAGCTTTTCCTTCTCGTTGACCCGGTCTGACGAGATTCTCTCTAGGTACGGATTTACAAGCTCGGGCGGCAGTGCGCGCTCGTTCACCGCTTTCAAGCCTGCAATAATCAACTCTTCCTTCGTGGCGAGTCTGCTGGCAATATCATCTGGAATGAGGCCGAGAGCGTAACCCTTAGCCATCAAGCGCCTGTCAGCGTTGTCCTGTCGTAAGAGGAGACGGTACTCGGCCCGAGATGTGAAGATCCTGTACGGTTCGTCTGTGCTCTTATTGACAAGATCGTCCACGAGAACACCTATGTACGCCTCTGATCGTTTCAGCGTGAATGGCTCTTCTCCCCTCACCTTCCTCGCCGCGTTAATCCCAGCGATCAGACCCTGAGCCGCCGCCTCTTCATACCCAGACGTTCCGTTGATCTGACCCGCGAAAAAGAGTCCGTCCACAAGTTTCGTTTCCAGGCTCAGCTTTACCTGATGGGGTGGAAAAAAATCATACTCGACTGCGTACCCTGGCCGTAACATCTTCACCCCTTCCAGGCCCTCAATGGATTTAAGGCCCTCAAGCTGGATTTCCTCTGGGAGACTTGTCGAGAAGCCGTTTACATAGACCACATTTGTGTCGTAGCCTTCGGGCTCTAAGAAAATCTGATGCCTTTCTTTTTCCTCAAACCTTTGGATTTTGTCTTCAATTGAGGGGCAATAGCGGGGCCCCACGCCCTTGATAATGCCGGTGAACAACGGAGAGCGATCGAAGCCCTTCCTGAGAATTGCGTGAGTTTCTCGATTCGTATGTGTGAGGTACATCGGAATTAGCCTATTGTCAATTTCTGTTGTCGAAAATGAAAATGGCTTCGGCGGCTCATCGCTGTGCTGCTCCTCAAGTCTATGGAAATCGATACTTCTCCCGTCAATCCTAGGCGGCGTTCCTGTCTTAAGCCGTCCGCATACGAAGCCTAGTCGCTCTAGCCCTTGGGTCAATCCTCCCGCTGCCGGCTCACCAAACCGCCCACCCTGCATTTTCTTCAACCCCGTATGCATCAGGCCTCGAAGGAACGTTCCAGCACTCAAGATCGCAGACTTGCAGTGGATCATCATGCCTCTTGCCGTAGCAACCCCGACCACAAGCTTTTGCCCACGCTGGTTGGTCTCCTCCACCGCAATATCCACTACCGAATCCTCCAGGACGGTGACCCCCGCTTGCATCTCAACCCGCTTTCTTGCTTCCCGTGAATACCACTCGCGGTCATTCTGGCATCGAGGTGACCAGACAGCCGGTCCTTTTGACTTGTTCAGCAGCCGGAACTGAATGCCTGTTGAATCCGCAATCTTCGCCATTTCGCCACCGAGCGCGTCAATCTCCCGCACCAAATGCCCTTTCGCGGTGCCCCCTATTGCTGGATTGCACGACATTCTGCCGATCGCCCTCTTGTCCATTGTGACCATCAGGACGTTGCAGCCGATCCGCGCAGCAGCGAGTGCGGCCTCGATGCCGGCATGGCCCCCGCCAACAACTACAACATCATAGTATTCCTTCACGTCCACCATCTATTTCAAGCCCGCTGGGGTGAGTGTTTCACGTGGAACGCCTCGCGAGTCTATTTCCCCACACAAAATCGTGAAAATATTGAGTCTAGGATGTCATCCGTTGTAACCACACCGGTTATTGTTCCCAAAGCATCCAGAGCGGCCCTGAGGTCGAGGACTATGAATTCTCCGCTCTCTTTCGCAGCAAGAGATTGCAGAGAAAGCTCAAGGCTCTCCTTGGCGTTGAGTAGAGTTGCGTAATGCCTTGAATTTGTGATGGTTACGCATCCTTCCGATGAGATGTGCTTCCCTTTCAAGACCGTATCAACAATCGCATCCTTCAGTTCACCAAGCCCTTCTCCCGTCTTTGCTGAGATATTCACCGTCCGAAGTCCCTTTGTCAACGATCCTGCCGCTGATAGACCTGCTTCGTCTGCCCTCTTCAGATCAATCTTGTTGATCGCCGCTATACAGGTTTCTCGGCTCATTTTGTGATCGTTGATAAGCCTTCCGATATGGGTACCTTCCCGCTCCGTGATCCCCTGCGAGCAGTCAAGCACAAGTATCACTAGGTCACAATTTGAAAGTTGCTCTTCGGTCCTCCGAACTCCCTCTATTTCCACAAGATCGGTCGTCTCCCGGAGGCCCGCCGTATCCGTCACAGTGAATAACAGACCCCCGATCGTAAGCGATTCCTCAATCGTGTCCCTTGTCGTCCCCGCAATATCTGTTACGATTGCCCGGTCATGGCTCAGAAGAGCGTTCAGTAGGCTTGATTTCCCGACATTGGGTGCACCCGCAATTACGACCCTTACACCGTCGCGGTAGACTCTCCCAATCTGATACGATGATATGAGCTCATCGATCTGTCCTACGATCTCGTTGACCTGGCCTACCAGCGCTGACTTGTCGGCGAACTCGTAACCCTCGTCCACGAAATCCAGTTCTAGCTCGAGCAGGCCGATCGCGTCGGTTAGGCGATCGCGGATGGCGTTGATCTTCTCGGAGAGATCTCCACGCAGTTGACATAGTGATGCTCGGTGGGCCTTCTCTGAGCGCGCATAGATAAGGTCGGCAACTGCCTCGGCCTGTGTGAGATCCATTCGGCCGTTGAGAAATGCTCGTTTGGTAAACTCCCCTGGCTCTGCGGGCCGGGCACCATACGCAATTGTCGCCTCCAACACCTCTCTTGTCACCAACATCCCGCCGTGACAACTAACCTCAACGACATCCTCGCCGGTGTAGGAGTGTGGCCCTTTGAAGAGCAGTACAACAACGTCATCGATAGGGGTTCCAGCTGCGTTTAGGAATGTCCCAAAATGAGCCGTTTGTGATGGAACTAAGGCAAGGTCGGCCCTCCCACGGAATCCACGCGCTGCAATCTCAATCGCGCTCGGTCCGCTGACTCGGATAACAGAAATACCCCCTCCTCCAAGCGGCGTGCTTATCGCGCTGATTGTATCGCTTTCGATCACCAATGCCACCGACATATCCCTTCTTGGTTGCCCGGCGCAAAATGTACGAAAACGCAGGACGATTTTCAAACCGCTGCCTCCAAACGAAAAACCCCGTCCTTTCGAGACAGGGGCAAGCTTTGGGGCTTCGATTGACTTCCTTTTGCTATTTTTTCAGCCTGGGAAGGTCCTTGGTGATCTTTCCGAATATTCCCCCGCGTCGTCTCTTCTTCGGGTCTACTTTTCGGAGTGGCTCTTCATCCGCTTGACGGTTAACGATGATCTGTTGACCGATGGAAAGGAGGTTAAAAACGAAGTAGTACAGGTTCAAGCCTGAAGGGAAACCGTTGAAGAGAAGCGTCATCAAGATTGGCATCAACCAGACCATTGCTTTCTGCCGTGGATCCTTCACGGTCATCTTCTGTTGAATGAACATGGTAATGCCCATCAACAATGCCAGTCCACTTACATCCTTAACGCCGAAGAGCGGGATTTCAAACGGTAGACTCACGATCCTGTCTGGAATTGAGAGATCCGTGATCCACCAGACAAAGCCTGCTTGTCGCAGCTCAATTGCTGCGCGAAACACGTTATACAGCGCGATCAAAATCGGCAGCTGGAGCAAGATTGGGAAGCATCCGCCTGCCGGATTGACCCCGTATTCTTTGTACAGATTAAGGATCTGCTGGTTCATCTTCTGCGGATCGTCCTTGTACTTCTCTCGGATCTCGTTCATCATCGGCTGCAACGCCTGCATCCTCTTCATCGACCGCATGCTGCTCTTGCTTAATGGATGCAGAGCAATTTTGATGATGATCGAGAAGAGGATAATAACCACTCCCCAGTTGGGCACGACATAATGCAGAGCGCTCATCAGTGGGAGCATGATGTACTCTGATATCGGCCGGATCAACCAGGCCCAACCGAGGCTAACAATTTGCTCAAGGTCAATCTCATAGGATTTCAGAAGGTCGTAGTCAACCGGGCCAAGATACACCCTTATCGTCGCCGCCTCCTCTACCCCACCCTTAAATGGCATCTTTATGGCAATGTTGTACGACTCTATGGCTCCCCTGTCGGGCGCCTGCTGCCGAGCCCCCTCTAGGTAAGCACCCTCGCTTGATCCCTTGCTTGGTATCAGAGCCAGCGCGAAGTACTTGGTTCGCATCGCAACCCAGTCCACCGTGCCCGAAAGGACCTTCTCGGGTCGTTCATCAAGATTTGGCGCGTCAATTTCCGTCAACTCCTTTCCCGCGTACGCATACGCAGCTGCAAAACCTGACTCGTCGATGCTGTTTTCCTCCGCGTACCGAAGCCCGCTTTCCCACACGACCTGGTATTCAAAGTTCGCGATGACATCAGCTACCCGGTTGAACTTAAGCTCAGCCTCAAGGTCGTATTCACCGTTCTTGAACTTTAACCGCTTCACAATCCGACCGCCGGTTGTTGTCGGCAGAAGAAGGTCGATGCTGAATTCGTCATCTCCACTGAGCGTGACCGTCTGCGACCCGAAATGTTGCAGGTCAAAGTATAGGTCACGCGTATTGATGAGGCGGCCATCCGTCGTTGTAAATAAAAGACTAAAATCTCCTTTTTTCTCGTAGTTGACCAGTTGCAGTGGATGGCCATTCCATGTCATGTACTTCTTCAGCACCCATTCTTTGACCATGCCACCGCGCGTCGTAATCTCCGCCCGGTAGAGGTCCGTCTCAATCGTTACGATCCTCTCTGGTCCGGTCTCCCGCCCAGCGAAGAATTTCCCAAGGGGCTCAATGCGCGTAACTCTTTCTTGTAACTCCGGCGTCTGCCTGCGTTGTAGTGTATCCTTGGCTTGCGTCTGAACTTGGGCGTCCTGTGCTGGTGCCTCTTGCCTGCTAGCCGGTGGTGCATTCAACCACAACCAGACAACAAGAACGACGAAAATAAGAACGTAGCCGAGAATGGCCTGGCGGTCCATGGAATCCTTTGAAGCACGCTTGAAGTAATTAAACGCTACGGTACCGGGTCGTACACATCATGCTTGTGAAATGGGTGACACCTTAGAACCCTTCGCACGGAAAGGAAGATTCCCCGCATCGCTCCATGTTTTTCCACGGCCTCGGCTGCGTAATCTGAACACGATGGCACAAAACGGCAGTGGTTGAATGGAAGAGCCGGTGAAATCAGCGTCTGATAGAAACGCGCTATGAAAAGCAGCACTAACCTCATTGGCGGCCAGCCACCCGTCGGTAGAGCTCCTCTAAGAGATGGGCAATTGCTCGCTCAATTGATTCGTGGGTCTGCTCTGCTTTCGTTTGTCCAGCACCCGGAATATACATGAATACAAGATCTATCGATCCTCGGGGATCCGCTCTTCGCCTTGCGAGAAAATGATTCCTGTTCAACCGGTAGGCTTCCCTCATGAGGCGACGCAGCCGATTTCTTTTGGTTGCTTTCCGGACGGCTCGGCTTACCCCAAACCCAGCCCTCAAATCTGCGGGTTCTCCTAAGTTCACCAGAAAGTAACATCGAATACTACCTGATCTGAGGCATTCTCCACTCGAAAGAACAGTAGAAAATGAACGAAAACCCCTTAGAATTTCATCTTTTTTCAAAGTCAACCGCAACGCTTCCCCCGCCCGGCTCATTACCCTATTTTTCGTCACTTACGGTAAGGTGATGTCGACCCCTGCCACGACGGCGCGCCAGCACCTTCCGGCCGCTCCGACTGGCCATTCGAGCCCTGAAGCCATGTTTATTCCGCCGCTTCCGCAAATGAGGCTGAAACGTTCGTTTCATTACTGCTCTCCCGGTCCCTTTTGTGAGAATCTATTCAATGTACAAAGAAATCTTCCTGTTTCCAAGGATCACCCACCCCTTGACAACCATTAGCGTTTCTCTCCCAGATACCCCCTTCAACGCGCTACCCCTCTCCATCCATTATGCAAACAGATCTTCACCCCTTCAACCCACATCCAATTTTGTAATTTTTCTTCTTGCATCCAGCCGCTCCCAGTGTTATACTCATGGCCCTTCAAGCGGGCCGCTCTGTGTGTTTACATCTTGTGGATAACTTTGCGATACTCCGCTGATGTACTCGCAGCCGCATTTGCAACACTTTTTCGTTTCTCAACCTCAATGTTAATAACTCTGTTACTAAGTGTGTGACCTGCTCATTTTTCTGGGGCTTATAGCGTTCATGTCATGTTGACAAGTCTCTGTCTTCCATTAATGCCGTGTAATTTGGTGCTTCCACATTGTTACTTTTTGTGTGAAGTATTTGTTGATAACCTACACCCTATTTCGCTAATATGCGCATGCCCACTGACAGCGCGCACGTAGGCCCTTCCATCGACCGCGTCCCCGAAGACGCCGTCGGTATTGAGACTGATGCCCGCCGCGTATGGGATGCATGTCTTGAGAGGATCGAAGAGCGCGTTACAAGCTTGAGTTTTAAGACCTGGTTTCAGCCTATTGTCCCACAGAAACTCGTTGGCAGCAAGCTGACAGTGCAGGTTCCCAGCCAGTTTTTCTACGATTGGGTCGAGCAACACTACAATTCACTCATTCGTGAGACAATTGGCGAGGTTCTTGGCGAGAACGCTCATCTCTACTATGCCATTGCAGCAGATGACCATGCTCCCGCCGATACTGATCATAACAACTTCATCAACAGCAACCGCCAGAACGCGGAGTCTGCTACCACGATGCTGGGTTCCGCTGCGTTTGCTCCCCGTGCGGCGTTTCGTCAGCTCGATGCTCTCCTCGCACAAAGCAACTTGAATCCCAGGTACACCTTCGAGAACTTCATCAAGGGTGACAGTAACCAGTTGGCGCGCGCGGCCGCCCTTGCCGTCGCCAACAATCCGGGTGGTACTTCTTTCAATCCGCTTGTTGTATATGGTGGGACTGGCTTGGGGAAGACGCACCTTATGCATGCCCTCGGTAACCAGGCAATTGCAATTGGAAAGGCCAAGCGCGTTGTCTATGTTTCAAGCGAAAAATTCACAATTGAGTTCGTCGACGCCATCCAGGCCGATCGAGTCAACGAATTCTCCCATTTCTACCGTAGCGTTGATCTTCTCATTGTCGATGATATTCAGTTCTTCTCCGGAAAGGAAAAAACGCAAGACAATTTCTTCCACACCTTCAACACTTTGTACCAGTTGGGCAAACAGATCGTTCTTTCATCTGATGTTCCTCCAAAAGAATTAAAGGGTTTGGATGAAAGGCTAATCTCCCGTTTCCAGTCGGGTTTGACTGCTGACATTCAGCCACCCGACCTTGAGACCCGGATTGCCATCCTGAGGAGAAAGAGTGAAGATAATGGCTTTGAACTGCCCCCCGATGTTATTGATTTTATTGCTGTAAACGTAACGAGCAACATCCGCGAGCTTGAGGGGTGCCTCATAAGTCTTATTGCCCGGGCATCGCTGGATAACCGAGACGTCAATCTCGACCTCGCTCGTGATGTTCTGCGAGTAGTGGTTAGTGAGCTTAAGTCTCCCATAAACATCGACCAGATACAGCGCACCGTTTGTGAATTTTTCGATATTCCGGATGACCTTCTCCGCGCGAAAACACGGAAACAGGAAATCGTCGGTGCGCGGCAGGTCGCAATGTATCTGGCGAAAGAGTTGACACATTCTTCTTTGAAAACCATTGGCCTTCACTTCGGTGGGCGTGACCACAGTACCGTCATCCATGCATTCCAGACCGTTCACGATCGTATCAAGAATGACCCTGTTTTCCGCCAGAATGTGGAGCAGCTGCGAAAACGAATCGAGATGAGCAGCCACTAGTCCTCGGTGTTCTCTTTCTCATCTTACATCCCGCAAAGCATTACCGTCTTCGGTTTACGCAGTCAGGTATCGATCATAGCGCCTATCGTGGGTGCTTCGTGTTAACAACATCTTGAAGATTATGTGGATTCTTGCGGACTGAATGTTGGCTACGCCGCCGAGGACGGTCTTATTGACCATACAGAAGTCGAGTGTTTATAAGCCCCTCATTCCTTAACTCATTTTCCACACTCTCCATCTGTGAACACTGGTGCTTCCTTTGCTGGATCATGTGAGGACTACGAAATCATGTGTAGTTCATATTTGTGTTATCAACAGCTTAAGAAATACTATTCACTTTCTTTTTACTCATAATAATACTAGAGGATGGCGCTCGCAGTACTTTACAGGGGAAGAAGTTTGTAAATAGCCAAAAAAATTGGTATTTTTTATTGAAGAGACGAATCTAAACAATTCCCTTCCCAAGGAGATGTGAATGAAATTCACCGTTGCTAGCAGCGATCTCCAAAAAGCGTTAAGCAGAATCAGCGGTGTGGTTCCTTCGAAATCAACTCTCCCCATCCTCGAAAATATCCTGTTTCAGCTCTCCAAGAATTCTCTGCACCTTGTAGCAACAGATCTTGAGATATCTATGTCGACAACGTTAGAGTTAAAAGGTGCAGAGGACGGATCCATCGCAGTTCCCGCGAAACGGCTTATGGAAACAATTCGAGCTTTGCCTGAAGTGCAACTAATCTTCCATGCAGATGTACCGACTAGCAAGGTGAAGATGATAACGGAGATAGGAGAGTACGTTATCATGGGAGACTCGAGTGAGGAATTTCCGACAACACCACAATTCAAAGCGGAGGAAAGAATCGTTCTTGACGGAGAGTTACTTCGAAAGCTTATTCACAGAACCATTTTTTCAGTGAGTACCGATGAACTGCGACCGGCAATGACAGGAGTACTCCTCCAAGTGAAGGAAGACGAGCTAAGGGCCGTCTCAACTGATGGGCATAGACTCGTGAGGATTCACTACACAGGCTTCAAGCATTCAAAACTGAAGAGGGAGATTATCATACCGGCGAAAGCGTTGAGCTTAGTCGGTCGATCGGTCGAGGAGGGTGAAAATACGCTGGCAATTGACTCATCGCATGTGCAGTTCAGTTTTGGCGCAACAACGCTGACATCGCGCGTGATCGAAGAAAGCTACCCAAATTATGAATCTGTTATTCCACTTGATAACGACAAAACACTTACCGTCAGTCGCGACCTCATCCTTGCATCAGTGCGGCGCGTGGCACTCTATTCGAGCACGACGACACACCAGGTTCGCTGCTCCATGAAAAAGAACGAGTTAAAAATCATGGCAGAGGATGTCGATTTTGGAGGCGAGGCGAAGGAGAAAATTCCATGCGACTACGCAGGGGAAGAGCTGGAGATCGGTTTTAACGCGACGTATCTTGTCGATATTCTTTCACATATTGACACGGATGAGGTGCAATTCAAACTGGGGAGTCCGGTTCGCGCGGCGATCATAACGCCGGCGAAGCAAAAAGCGAATGAGGATCTCCTCATGTTGGTAATGCCGATGCGGCTGAATGCATAACTGGAGAAGCAGTGGTGGTGTATCTGAGCAGATAGCCCCATCTCGCGCGGCGGGAGTGGGGCTATCGCTTTGTAAGTGCTGGCAGGACGGATGAGGTTGCGGACCCTTGAAATCGTTAACTTCCGGAACCACACGCATACGGTGGTGCGGTGTGGGCAGGAAGTGAACGGATTGATTGGGGAGAACGGTCAAGGGAAGACGAACGTGCTTGAAGCAATCTCATATGTGTGCCTTACCAAAAGTTTTTGCGGAACGGCCGACAGCGTAGCTGTGCAGGTGGGGCAAAATCAGTTCGCGGTGAGTGGAGAGCTTGTCGGCGACAGCGGTGTTCGATACAGTGTTGGGGTAACGTATGACAGCGAAATCAGGGAGAAACGATACGCGATCAACGGGTCGGCCATTGAACGATTCGCAGACGTAGTGGGCGAGTTTCCGGTGGTCGTTCTTTCTGCGGAGAGCGGATCGATCACACTGGGGGGTCCGGTAGACCGTCGCAAGTTCATGGATTTTGTGATAGCGCAATCAAGCAGGTCGTACCTGGAGGATCTGCTTGAGTATCGCCGGGTGTTAAGGCAACGAAACAAGGTGCTGATGGATGCAAAGCTGACTCGGCGCGATTATGCTGATCTCCTTGCAATCTGGAGCGGTGAGTTGATAGCACGCGGTGTGAGGATCATGATGAAGAGGAGGATATTCGTAAATGAGCTCCAAGCGCTGGTTCAGGATTCGTACAGAAAGCTAGCGGGTGATCGTGAGACGCCGGGGATCAGGTATAGGCCGTCAGTAGAAGCTGATGAGCAGGAGAACGAGGAAGCTGTACGACTGAGGTTCGGTGAGGAGTTGGAACGAAAGAAGGAGGAGGAGCAGCGGAGCGCGGCAACGGTGGTAGGGCCTCACCGAGATGAGCTCGAAATGCTCATAAATGGGCTGAATGCACGGAAATATGCTTCGCAAGGTCAACACAAGACACTTCTCATAGCGCTGAAGATCGCTGAGTTTGCGTATCTACGTGAGCGGCGGAACGAGAAGCCGATCTTGTTGCTGGATGATATCTTTGGTGAACTGGACACCCATAGGTCAGAGCATTTGCTGGACCTCATTAGTCCACTTGGGCAGGCGTTTCTGACCGCGACATCGGAGAAGGTTCTACCACCAGACATCAACTGGGGCAAGGCAAACAGGAAGTTCCTGGTTCGGGACGGGGCCGTAACGTACAATGAGACGGAGAGCTACAACTGGTAAGGCGATCGGCGAAGCAGTAGAGGAGCTCGTCGAGAAGCTCGGGATCAAGAAGAAGCTTCAAGAATACGAGGCGGTTGTCCGCTGGGAAGAGATTGTGGGCGGGCAGATTGCGCGTGTTACGACAGCAACGAGAATCACAAAAGGAACCCTTTTTGTGCGTGTAAAGAGCAGCGCGTGGAGGAACGAGCTCACGATGCGCAAAGACGAGATTAAGGAGAGGCTCAACAACGCGCTAGGGGGGGAGATCGTTACAGACATAAAGTTTCATTAGCGATAGAAGGAGTTATGAGCGAAGAGATAGAGAGGGGGAAAAAAGAGGCCAAGAAAGCCGCGAGCAAGGAGAATGTGGCGCGAGTGGCGGTGAAAGGGGAGGTGGGAAAGCGTGGGGGCGCAGGGAGAGCGTACACTGCCGACGATATCACGGTGTTGAAGGGCCTTGAAGCGGTTCGGCGAAGGCCCGCAATGTACATCGGCGACACCAGCACACGGGGCCTTCATCATCTTGTGTATGAAGTCGTTGACAACTCCATTGACGAGGCGCTCGGCGGATACTGCAAGAATATCGATGTCACACTCAATGATGATGGATCGGTTACCGTGGAAGACGATGGGCGCGGCATACCGACCGATATCCACCCACAAGAAAAACGCTCAGCACTTGAGGTTGTGATGACGGTGTTGCACGCTGGAGGGAAGTTCGACAAGAATACCTACAAGGTGTCGGGGGGATTGCATGGTGTGGGTGTGTCGGTCGTGAACGCGTTGAGCGAGATGCTTGAGGTCGAAGTATACCGTGATAGCAAGACCTTCTACCAGAGGTACAAGAGGGGGGATCCGATCGGAGCTGTAAGAGTAATCGGGAAATCTGAAAAGGGGAAGACCGGAACAAAGGTGACGTTCATACCGGATGGAGGGATCTTCAAGAACCGGATGTTCAAGTTCGAAACTCTGGCGGAGCGATTGCGGGAGCTGGCGTTCTTAAATCCAGACGTCACATTGCGGATCATGGACCGGCGTTCGAAATCAGAGGAAAAGGAGGTTTTTCACTTTGAGGGGGGGCTGAAGGAATTCCTGGAGTATATTGACGCGACGCGACCGGCAATCATCAAGAAACCGTTCTATGTGAAGGGACAGGAAAACGATGAGGGGGGAAGGGCTGTCGAAGTGGAGGTTGCATTCCGTTACAACGATCAGTTTACAGAGAACGTCTTCACATATGTCAACAACATCAACACGCACGAGGGGGGGACACACCTGATAGGTTTCCGGACGACCCTGACGCGGACCATTAATAACTATGGGTACAAGAACGGGTTGATCAAGGAGGGAGGTATACAGCTTGTTGGAGACGACTTTCGTGAGGGGCTTACGGCGGTGGTCAGCGTGAAAGTTCCCGAGCCCCAGTTTGAGGGCCAGACAAAAACCAAACTGGGCAACAGTGAAGTCAAGAGCATTGTCGAAGCGGTTGTTGGCGGGGCTCTGCAGACGTGGCTCGAGGAGAATTCGCCCGATGCGCGTCGGATTATCGAGAAATGCCTGAGGGCAGCAGAGGCACGCGAGGCGGCTCGGAAGGCGCGGGATTTGACGCGACGGAAGAATGCACTTGACAGTGGTGGACTCCCGGGAAAGCTTGCAGATTGCTCGATCAGCGATCCGGAACACTGCGAGTTGTATCTGGTAGAGGGAGATTCTGCGGGGGGGAGTGCAAAACAGGGACGCGACAGACGGTTCCAGGCTATCCTGCCGCTGAAGGGAAAGATCCTGAACGTGGAAAAAGCCCGTCTGCATAAGATCCTTGAGAATGAAGAGATCCGCGCAATCTTCACAGCAATAGGCACCGGTGTCGGCGAAGATTTTGATGCAGGCAGTATCCGCTACGGCAAGATCATTCTCATGTGCGATGCAGATGTTGATGGGTCGCATATCCGCACCCTCTTGTTGACGCTGTTCTTCCGTTATATGAAGGAATTGATTGAGTTGGGGCATGTCTATATTGCTCAACCCCCACTCTTCAAAATCAAGAAGGGGAAGATGGAACACTACGCGTTTGACGAGGATGAGCGGGACGAAATCGTTAAGCGAATGCGAGCAGATAAGAAGGCGGCGCGCGGCATAGAGGAGGAGGAAGCAGAAACAACGCAAGCCGTGAGCGAAAGTGGAGAAATTGTGAGATCGGACGGCATTGTGATCTCGCGGTTCAAGGGCTTGGGTGAAATGAATCCAGAACAGCTCTGGGGAACAACGATGAATCCGGAGACACGCACGATCCTTCAGGTGACGATTGAAAGCGCGGCGGATGCTGACCGGACGTTTTCAATGCTCATGGGAGATGAGGTTGAACCGCGGCGAGAGTTCATAGAGAAGAATGCGAAGTATGTGAGAAATCTAGATGTGTAAGACAATACCAGGCCCGGGGAGCAGCAGGTTTCCGGACAGCGTTTGGCAAAAGAGACAGGAAGAGAAAGCGACGCCTCATGGCAACGGTGAGTGAAAAAGTCATCCCGGTAGACATCGAAGAAGAAATGAAGGGATCGTACATCGATTACTCGATGTCGGTGATCGTTGCGCGCGCGCTGCCCGATGTACGCGACGGTCTCAAGCCTGTTCACCGGAGGGTTCTGTACGGCATGCAGGATCTTGGCTTGGCGAGCAATCGGCCGTACAAGAAGAGCGCACGAATCGTCGGTGAGGTGCTTGGAAAGTATCATCCACACGGGGACGCCGCAGTATATGACAGCATGGTTCGCATGGTCCAGGATTTTTCGCTGCGGTACCCGCTGGTTGATGGACAAGGAAACTTCGGGTCGGTTGATGGGGACTCCCCGGCGGCCATGCGATATACAGAGGCTCGCCTTGCACGGATTGCCGAGGAGATACTCCGGGACCTGGAGAAGAACACTGTTGACTTCGTCGCCAACTTTGATGATACCCTCAAGGAACCCGTGGTTCTGCCGACGCTCTTTCCGAATCTGCTCTGCAACGGGGCAAGCGGAATCGCTGTCGGGATGGCAACAAACATTCCGCCGCACAATCTGAATGAGGTAATCAACGGCTGCATTGCATACATCAAGGACCAGGGCATCGGCGACGCGCAGTTGATGAAACACATTGTAGCACCCGACTTTCCCACGGGTGGAATTATTTACGGCTATGAGGGCGTAAAGGACGCGTATACAACAGGCCGAGGTCGCGTTCTCGTGAGAGCTAAAGCGACCATTCAGACGGCCAAAGGGGATCGGCAACGGATCATCGTTTCCGAGCTTCCGTACATGGTAAACAAGGCCGCGCTGGTTGAAAAGATTGCAGATCTCGTCAACGAGAAGAAGATCGATGACATTACTGATATCCGAGACGAGTCAGACCGTGATGGTCTTCGGGTCGTAATCGAAGTGCGGAGGGATGCAAACGCCGAGGTGGTGCTCAACAACCTGTACATGCATACGCACATGCAAACCACCTTCGGCATCAACATGCTGGCGCTGGTCGACGGTCGGCCGCGCGTCCTAACGTTGCGGGAGATCATCCAGCAATTTGTTGAGCATCGAAACGATATTGTCGTGCGCCGTTCGCAATTCGAACTCGATGAAGCGGAGAGGCGTGCCCACATCCTTGAGGGGTACATCATCGCGCTTGAGAACATTGATGCTGTTATTCGACTTATCAAGCAATCGAAGGACGTGGAAAGCGCGAAGTCGGGCCTGATGAAGAAATTCAAGCTTTCGGATATCCAGGCAAAGGCGATTCTCGATATGCGGTTGCAGAAGCTGACAGGGCTGGAGCGGAAGAAGGTTGAAGAGGAATACCGGGACACCATCAAACTGATTGAGAAACTGAAAGCTATCCTCAAGAGCAAGCAGCTCCAGCTGAAGATTATTGAAGAGGAGCTGGTGGAGGTGAAGAAGAAGTATGGTGACGACCGGCGGACACAGATTGTCTATAAGGCCGAGGAGTTCAGCATCGAAGATATTATCGCCGAGGAAGAAGTCGTTATTACGATCAGCCACCAAGGCTTCATCAAGCGGTTCCCAGTCTCCGGCTATCGCAGGCAATCACGAGGGGGTAAGGGCGTGACCGGCGCCGCGACGAAGGAGGATGATTTCCTGGAACACATGTTCATTGCCAGCACACACAACTACATTCTCTTCTTCACAAACACAGGTCGTTGTTACTGGCTGAAGGTTTTCGAGATTCCCGAGGCGGGCCGCATGGCCAAGGGAAAACCGATCAACGCGCTGCTTGCGAAAGGAGCAGAAGAGGCAATCTCAGCCTTTATTGCAGTCAAAGAGTTCGACGAGAAACACTATGTGTTCATGGTAACGCAACAGGGCTTGGTCAAGAAGGTCCTCCTCTCAGAGTTCAGCAATCCGCGGCGAAGTGGCATCACCGCAACAACGTTGCGCAAAGGGGATTCGCTCAAAGATGTGAAGCTTACGGACGGCAGCCAGCACATCATTATTGGAACGCGCGATGGTGTCGCAATTCGGTTTCACGAGAGCGAGGTGCGCCCGATGGGAAGAACAGCGACCGGTGTTCGCGGCATTAGCCTGGGCAAAGGTGACAAGGTCGTCGGTGCGGTGAATTTGCGGCGCAAAGGGACCACTATCCTTGTCGCAACAGACAGAGGATATGGCAAGCGGAGCGAGGAAGGAGAATACCGGCTCAGCCACCGCGGCGGTAAGGGCATCATCACCGTGAAGACATCGGACAAGACCGGGAACATGGTAGGCATTAAGGAGGCGGTAGATACTGATGATGTGGTCGTCGTGACGTCAAACGGCATGGTGATTCGGCAGCATGCGGCAGACATCCGCATTGCTGGTCGGAATACACAGGGCGTGAGGTTAATTCGTCTTGCCGAAATGGATGAAGTGGCAGACGTTGCAATCGTTGTGGGTGAGGAAGAGGAAGAAAAGCGGTTGTCGGGGAAGGAACCAGCCGGGAAGAGCAAGACAAGTGAGTCGACCGACGCCGGTGAACCGGAGCAGAAAGAACAACGAACAGAACAATCGGGCGGCAAAAGGGGCGAAGCGCCCAAGAAAGACTCGAAGAGAAACAAATAACACGTTTCGTGTTGTTGCTGCGGGTATATGACGTAGCTTAGAAGAATCCTCGCCAATCGATAAAATCACCCACGCGGATTCCATGCTTGTCGGTGAATCCCGAGTTGACCTCAACGGCAAACTGAGCGGGACTTGTGGAAGGATACGATTCCTCCGAATAAGGTTTCGTGTACTTGTGGATGGTCACAATGCGGTTCTCGGCGTCGACAAACAGGATATCAAGAGACAAAATGGTGTTCTTCATCCAGAAAGACCGAGGGGCAGCCGTGTCAAAAACAAACAACATCCCCTGATTTTCCCCCATTCTGTCCCTATACATCAGACCAAGTTCGCGAGTCTGCTCGTCTAATGCCAACTCGATGTCGATAGCAACGATCAACTTCCGCTGAGCATCGAGGAAACGGAGGTCGCCCTGTTTTTTGAACTCGTACGCAGTCGGAACAGGCGATGCCTCGCGGGGCCGTCCTTCGGGTGTCTTTCTCTCAGTGGGTCTGGTCATAATGAGAACAGTAGCCCCCACGACAATCAGAATCATCACCACTGCCGCAATCCGGTTCAACGGGCGTTTGCGAGGCTGTGGTTGACTCTCTTCTACCTTCCGGCGGTTCTTTCCCATGGTTACTGTTTCTTGAAGAGTCCTTTGACCGCGTCCTCAAGCTTCTTCTTCGCAGCATCTGTCTGCTTCTTCTTTTCCTCGTCGATTCGGGCCTCAAGTTCCCTCTTCTTTGTTTCAACCATAGCGAACTTCTCGCCAACAAGGTTCTCATACGCACGGATGCGGGTGAGCGCTTCTTCCTTTTTCTGGTTGAAAACCTTCTCGAACTCCGCCCTCCTTTCCGCAATCCGTTGATGTACCTTACCGCGAATCTCGTTCTGCAAGCGCGCAAGCTCATCACCAATGACCTTTCGGGCCCTTGCTGCAAGTTGATCGTCAAGGTCGGTTGTCAAAGCAATGTTAAGAGATCCCCCTGTGTTCCATAGGCGAAGTTGGACGCTGAACGCGGATACGGCAGCGAGCACATCACGGGCGATGCGCTCGACGTCATTACGAGGTTGCCGGTCGAACATAAGGGTAAGGTCGCGAAAATCGAGTCGCAGGTTGGAATCAAAGCGATCTCCGGGCACGGAGACGCGTGCGGAGATGTCTGCAGATGCTTGAGTGATCTTCGACGGAACGAAGTCGGTCTGGCCGAATTCAACCTCACCGGTGCGAAGGCGGCGGACCGTAAGGCTGTAGTCATCAGCAGGAATTTCCGGGCGTCGGTCAAAGGAGGCATCGAAAGTAAACGATGCACCCTGTGCCCTGGAGCCGGACAAGGCAATCGTCATGGGATAGCCGGTGACCCGCTGGTTGTTGGTGATGTTGCGGATCTCACCCGTTGCGTAGAAATAGTCAGAGTATTGAGACTTGTCGTCGCCGCCCGATATAAGGATCTTCTTGATCCACCACTTGGGATATGCTCTCTCGGCAGGGAAGTAGATGTCCTGGCCTTGAAAGCGTTCTGGCTTCTTATATTCGGGCTCAGGTATGTATTTCGGGATCGTTGTTCGTGCAAGATCAATCCAAGACAAATAGCTATTGACCTTCTGCAAGATTTCCCTCCCAAGCAGCAGGGTGGCTATTCCACGCGTGCTCAGATCTGGCAGTTGAGCGAGACCCCGCACCATGTCATAATCAGCGCGGGCCAGATCATCGATGGCACCGACCGACGAGGAGAGGCGATTGATTTGATCGGTGATTGCTGTGCGGCGATTCTTGAATGTTTGGTTCAGCTCGTCGATGTTCTTATACGCGTTATTTACACGGGCGACAGCCGCAGTAATACCCTCAACCGTCTTAAGCTCATTCAGATTGACGGACGTGACATCAGCCTCAATTTGAGCTACGCGCTGTTTCGAGGCCTCAATATCTGCCAGCGTTGCCTGCCACTGCTGACTGGCGATCTGTACTTGCTGTCTCAAGGAATCCAGAGGCTGGACGCTCCGGAGGGTTCGCACATTCAGCAGGCTGTCGATCTTCAAACCCGCTCTGAGCTTTGCAAGATCAAATACGGGGACGCGCTTTGCTTCGCGGGCTATTGCTGCAGTTGCCTCTGATATGATTGATGGGCCCCCCTCGGATTCGTCGGCGGTTTTCGGCAAGGATCCATCCGTCGAGCGCTTTGTGCCGACGAGCAGGTCATTCACCTCCATAGTTTCAACAATGTATTTGTTGCGGAGCAGCTGGTTAAGATCCAGGGCAAACCGCACTCTGCCCGTTTCAAATATGTTCTTCCACGGATCTTTCGGGTTGGCTACTTGAAGGCGGGAGAACTCCAGCGCGATCGGAGAGAGCGTGAGCTTCAGGTTGTCAATTTCCACTCTTGCACCCACTATACCCTCGCCCGCCCGCTCCAATCCAGATTCGATCCAGCGCTCAGCAAACAGGTAAACAACGATGGCAACGAGTACGGCCGGGATGAGAACAACGAAGACGAACTTTTTCCGCATGGTCATTCCCCCATACGTCGAATTTTCCCGTACCACCGCACGAGAGCGCTTTTGCTGATAATCTGGTATACCCTCCAGCGCTCTATCCGGGCACCGATGTGTGTCCGATAGGCAACAACAAAGCGCTTCATTCCAATGTAGAGCGGAATAAACATTATGAATCCGGCTACAAAGCTCCCCAGCACAACGGTGTTATTAAAGCGAGTCAGCGGTGCAACGGGCGCGTTGTACAGCGACGTCCAGAGTCCGTGAAGGGACGAAGCATCAACGAGGAGATAGAAACCGAGCGTGTGGAGCAGGGGGTCGAAGATGTATGCGATAAGGGTGAAGAGTGTAAACGATAAGATGGCGGCAGAGAGATTCACGTTGAGGACCAAAATGACAAGCCAGAGAATCAGGCTCTGCAGCGTGAAAACCGGTGAAATGCCCGCCATAGCGCCAAGTGCAAAGCCCCCGGCAATTTGAGCCGGCGTCTGGCCCGCTCGGAGGATCTTGATGAAGTTCTTAATGATTTGAAGCCAGAACATACGTGCCCGAAGTTGGTATATAGACGGCCGCGAATTTCAGGGTAAGATACGGGAAGGGAGGAAGGGATTCAAGGGCAGCGCAGGGGAAGGCCCGCTTCTCTCTTCAGATCATCGGGGACAGCAATAGTTGGTTCCAGTGCTTTCATATGCGTTCGCAATCGCGGGACTGAATCCACCCCACCTTCCCATCGGCGAGCACAATCTTCACCCACTCGCCCACCGAATCGGTGAGCGTCACCTTTAATCCCTCATGTATCACAAACGCATCGATGCTCTGTGTATCGGGTGAACTTTTTGCTGTCACAGAGGAAGCGGTGACGATGGCGTCGCTCCGGGAACGGCTCTCAATCACTTGTGTTACCAGCAGAAAGCCGAGCGGCACAAGCGCCACAAGGGACGTAAGGCTGATCACTCGGAGAGAGCGGAGGAACGTCGGGCGTGCAAAAGCGAACATCGTAGCGAGGGCGCCAAAGAGGACGATCCAGCATGCAGCAAACAACCAGGCGGCCGTACGGAGAGGGAGAACCGCCGAGAGAGCGTGGAGCCACTCGACAAAGAAAAGCTTGGGCAGCGGCTCGATGCGATCCACCGTCCCGAGGTTGGCGAGCTCCAGGTTGTGTTTAATATCGGGGTCGTTTGGGTCGAGAAGCAGCCCCCGCTCGTATGCAAGGATAGCCGGGGCAAGTTTGCCCAGCCGATAGTACGCATTACCGAGGTTGTAATAGAGCGCGGCGCTTACCTGGCCCTGCTCGAGGATTGCCTCGTACGCTTCAACAGCCTTCTGGAATTCGCCTTCCCTGTAAAACGCATTGCCTCGTTCAAACACATCAAGGGCCGTCTGGGATGCGGTTGGCGCAGCGAAGGAGGCGGTAAGAAATACAAGGATGCTAACGTGCAGCTTCATCGTCGTCTGGCAAGAGATCTTTCCGTCTCAGCTATTGCGTGGGCGACGGTGTCGAGGAGTTCTGCGCGGGCCTCACGCGTGTCGGCTGCCGGGGCAAACCGAGCAAATTCTGCCCTGTCCATGCACGATCGCAGTGATTGTGTTGCGTCGGTTGGCACACCACGTTGCTCAAGCAGAGCGATCGCAGCATCAACTGTTAAGTAAGCTTTTGATATGTGCAGCTTGTCTTCGAGGTACATCATGATCGTATTGGAAATCTCGGCGTTGTAGCTTTCGGTGTTTCCCTGAGCCAGCAGTCTTCTCGCTCGTTTCAATCGCCTGCTGACCTCCTTGCTCGCTTTCTGGAAACGTAGCTGGAGGAGGTTTGCGGAGAGCCTCTCCTGGTGTTTGCGGTAAAGCAGGGCACCGACAAACGCAAGAGGAGGCAGGATCAGGACAACAGCGAACAGCGTGCTGTCAAACAGTGACGACCCCGTGCGGCGGAGCGGGCCGAGTGCAAGTTTCAGGAATCGTATGTCTTTGCCGAGCAGGCGGATGTCGGACTTTGAGGCGACCGTTGCAGCCGCGGTGATCTCTTTACCGGGAGCAATGGTAAACTCAAAGCGGGGCGACCGAATAGTGCTGTAGGTGTTCTTATCAAGGTCGAAGTATGTGAAGGACATCGGCTCGATGACTCTGCGACCAGCATTGCGTGGAATAACCAGATACTCCACCGTCTTTCTCCCGCGTATGACGCCTGCCTCCCGCGTGATCTCGTCTGAGATCTTCGGCTCGTAAGCCTCGAAGTCAGCCGGAAGTACGGGCTTTGGGAGTGTGAGGAGCTTGACATTGCCCGAGCCGGAGACGGACAACCGTAACGTTATGGGATCGCCGGCTTTGGCCTCTTTCTTGTCGACGCTTGCCGTGAAACTGAATCTACCAACCGCTCCGCTGAAACCTGCCGGGACGGTGCCCGGGAGTGGATTAACGGTAATAGTCAGAGGGTTGGAGCGGAATTCCCTCTCGACGGTCTGGCGTCGAGAGAAGAATGGATCATTGAAGAAGGAATCGAACGGGTCGTTGCTTCTCCGGCGGGACGGGAGCTGCACCGCGCATCGGACTTCCAGCGGCGACACGGTGAGCTTTCCCGTCTGAGTAGGGAACAGGGCCGTCCTGCGAATCGTTGCGACCCGATACTGCTTCCCCTCATACACCTCCGTTGTGAGCGTGGGTTGCTTCGGCTGCTCAATCTCCTCAGACCAGAATCCCTGATACACCGGGGCCCGAGCGATATCATATCCTTCTACCTGAACACGCGTGTAGAGTTTATATGTAACGGTTACCTGCTCACTCTGCTTGATCTGTAGTCTGTCGGCTGTCGCGCGGATCAGCAGGTTGTTAGCCAGATCCTCGGCATCGTCGGGCGCTTTTTGCTGAGACTGTGGTTTGCCCTGAACCACCTCAATCTGCAGCGGCTGGGTGCGGAGTGTTGTTCCCTTGATATCTATTGTTGCCGCGCCTACGGTATACTTGCCGGGTTGCCGCGCGTACAGACCGTAGGAATACGTCACCGTTGCAGAGCCGCGCCCGTCGATGTATTGCACGCTGGTTGACTGGAAAGGTCCTCCTAGTACTACAAACTGCTTGAAATCCGGTGGCCGGAAATTCTCGACCCCATCGATGTCGGGCGCCGACAGCGCAAACGAGATCTGAAATTGCTGTCCAGCGGCGATCGTTGTCTGATCCAGTGTGGCGACAAAGGTCGCGTTCTGGCCGAGCGCGCCCGTTATAGTGAACAGCAAAACCGGAATGAAGATCGCAAGAGCTTTCATCACCAATCCTTTTCGATGTGGACTCGTGCAGCTTCCCGTTTGCGAAGTTGCTTCTGCAGTTCTCTTTCGCTATTGCGCAACGCCTCCAGTATGCGCTCGGCCTCTTCTTTTGGCATCTGGTTCTTCTGCGGCTGAGCCTGCAGTTGCTGCTGTTGCATCCGATCCTGGTTCGCCTGCTCGGGTTGAGGTTGCTGTCGATTTTGCTGATCCTGCTGCTGATTTCTGTCTTGCTGCTGTTGATCCTGTTTGTCTTGACGCTGGTCGTCTTGCTTGTTCCGGTCGCTTTGTTGTGATTGCTTCTGTTGCTTCAGGCGATCCTTGGCGAGCAAGTAATTGTATCGCGCGTCGTCATCGTTCGGGTTCAAACGCAATGCCTGTTTGTACGCTTCAATGCTCTCCTGGAGCTTATCCGATTGGAACAACGCGTTGCCAAGGTTGTAGTAGCCCATCGACTGATCGTGGGGGGTGTTTGACGCCGCGATGCTCGTGTTGTAGCTGCGCTGCGACTCATCGAGGCGACGCTGTTTATAGTATGCATTTCCCAGGTTGAAGTGTGCGACGCGGGAGGCGGGATCAAGCTCAAGAGCCTTCTTGTACTCAGCCTCCGCATCGGCATATTTAGCCTTTTCGTAGGCCTCGTTTCCACTCGCAATGTGTGAGCGGACGGTCTGGCCGTACACCGACGAGGCGATAGGCAGAAGCATAAAAGGTATAACTCGTGCAATCGGGACAAGACGCGTTAATTTCATGAGTATCTTCCCCCGCCTCTCCGAAAGAAGATGTTCTGCAACCAAAAGCAAAATGGCAAGTAGCAGCGGGTACTGGAACTGGTCTTCGAATCCCGTCACCTGCATGCTCCCCAGTTCGGTCTTCTCGAGCGCTGAGAGCTCCTTGTACACGTCATCGATTTCATTGCCACCACTGGTTGCACGACGATAACTACCACCGGTGGACAATGCGATCTGTTGCAGAGTGGTTTCTTCAAGGCGGGAGAGCACAATACTGCCCGAGCGATCACGCTTGTAATCTACACGCGCACCTGCGTTGTTGTACAGCGGAATGGGTGCACCCTCAGTGGTTCCTGTGCCGATCGAGTAGATGCGGATACCCTGCTCTGAGGCTTGCTGGACAGCGCCGGCTACATCTCCCTCGGTGTTTTCGCCGTCACTGACGATAATGATCGCCTTCTGGGTGGGAAGATCGGTTCGGAACGACTGAAGCGCGAGCTGAATTGCGTTGCCGATCATTGTTCCCGGAGTAGGCACAGCATCGACGTCGACGGCATTAAGAAACAGGTCGGCAGCGGAGTAATCCGCTGTGAGCGGGAATTGCACATATGCACCGCCCGCGAAAACAATGAGACCCACGCGATCGCCACGAAGCCTCCGCAGAAGATCCGATACATCACGCTTGGCTTTCTCGAGACGGCTCGGCGGGATGTCCTCTGCTTTCATGCTGAGCGATACGTCAAGAACGACAAAGAGATCGATTCCCTCGCGTTTCACCTCTTCAAGTCTGGTTCCAACCTGCGGATTTGCCAGCGCTAGAACAAGAAAAGCAATTGCTAAGAGAAGTGTGCTGTATTTCACAAACCTCTTTGCAGTGCTCATCTCCGGTGCTAGCTGAGGTAACAATAATTCAGAGACGAACCGCCGAAGAAGCCGCATCTTCCAACGATGCAGGACAAACAGTCCTATTCCCATCACCGGGAGAACCCAGAGGATCCAGAGATACTCAGGATGTGCGAAGCGAAGCATAGCAGCTGTACATTGTTCAGTTTTCGAAAGGGCAGAGTCGACAAGTGCTTTAGGGTATCTTCCTTAACACCGTCGAAACCAGCCCCACCTCGAGAAGCAGCACAATCAGGCCGCCCGCAAGCCAGCCGTAGAACAATTCGGAGTATCGCTTGTAGGCTGTGACTTCGATCTTTGTGCGCTCGAGCTGATCGATTTCTCGGTAAATGGCCTTGAGTTTTTGGTTGTCCGTCGCTCGGTAATACTTACCACCGGTCATTTCTGCGACGGTGGTGAGGGTCTTTTCATCCAAGTCTACAGGAATGAGTCGCCGCTGAATGCCGAAAGGGGTTTGAACAGGATAAGGCGCTTCACCCCGAGCGCCCACGCCGACGGTATAAACCCGGATCCCATATGTCGTCGCGACCTTTGCAGCAGTGATCGGATCGATCTCGCCGCGGTTATTCACACCATCTGTCAGCAAGACCATCACCTTGCTCTTGGCCTCGCTTTCCTTCAGTCTATTCACACCATTAGCGAGAGCAAGACCAATCGCGGTTCCATCGGCGATCATTCCATTATTAACCTCCCGCAGCAGAGTCCTCAGAACGGGATAGTCTGTTGTCAGCGGGCACTGTGTGAAGCTCTCTGCGGAGAAGATCACCAGCCCGATTCGGTCGTTGCGGCGGCCCCCGATGAACTCATCTGCCACCTCCTTTGCAGCCACCAGGCGATTAGGGCTGAAGTCCTCTGCGAGCATGCTTCCCGAGATATCGAGGACAAGGACAATGTCGATTCCTTCGGTGGTGATATTCTCCCCGCTTGAGACAGACTGCGGTCGGGCCAGCGCAACAATAAACAGCGTGAGCGCAGCGAGCCGAAGAGCTATAGGGAGATCGCGTAGCCTCTCGCGAAGCGCGCGCGGCGCATGAGCAAACGGCCGAACGGAGGAAAACGTTACTTCGCTTACCATCCTCTGTCTGCGTCTCCAATAGAAGAACGCAAGCACGGGGATTACGAGAAGAGCCCAAAGGACCCATGGATATGCAAAAGCATCACCCAACATTGACAGCTTCCTCTTTGATTTCAGCCGGTTGCATCAGGCGAGGCATCATGGCGCGGACGATTTCGTACGCCCAACGCAGCTCCTCCTCATGCTCTGCAAGCGTTGGTTGGTACTTGGCGAACTTTACCAGATCCGCAGTTGTAAAGAACGAACGGAACTGCTTGAGCATCGGCTCGGCGGGAGGCAGGGATTTGAGCTGCTGCAGGATCTCGTCGGAAGTTGACTCGAGAGCGAGAATCCCGAATTGGTCCTCCAGGAACCGCCGCACAATTTCCGTCACCTCCGAGTAATACTCCTTAATCCTGCCCTGCTGCCAGAGATGCTTTTCCTCAAGTATCCTCAATGCCATAAGAGCAGCGTGCGCCGGCGGAATGGCCGGTTTCAGTGGAGCAGCGGGCTCTTCGCGCCGCTTCCTCCACCGACGGTAATAGAGATAAGCCAGCGCGGCAACAATCAGGATAACAAGCGCGATCAAGTAAGGGAGGACATCCTCGAACCTCCATGGTGCGTCCAGCGGAGGCTTGATGTCTCTGATGTCGCCCTGTGGGTCTATCTCAACGCCGACGATGGACAGGAAGACCGGGTTCGTATATGCTATTCTTGGGAGCGTATCGCTTGTCGTTTCATAGACAAAGGGAAGGGGAGGAACAAACACCCTGCCTGTGTCAAAGGTGGTGAGCCGAAAGATCCACGACCAACGCTGCTGATCCAGTCCACGCTCTACTGTATCGATCTTTAAAACCTCAAAAGCTCCAGCGCTATCCTTGACAACATGACCGAGCAGTTTCACTCCGCTCGGTAACTCTGCCTGAACGTGAAGGAGTATCCACTCTCCGATCTTGTACGAAGATGAATCGGTCCGGGCGGAGAGCTTGGGTTGCTGAGCCACCGCCGTGGAGGCCAGAAGAATGATGAGTATGAAGAGGTTGAATTTGCTCATGGCAGACTCTTTACCATCGTCGCTCCCTGAGTCTGAAGAAATCAATAAGAGGCTTCATATACGGCTGGTCGAGCCGGATCTCGATACCGTCAAGTTTTGCCTTGATGAACATGGAACGCCGCTCGGTTTCAATGGACTGCCGATACGCACGGTAGGCGGTTGCTACGTGCACGGCCGATGTATCGACCCACTGTTGAGTACCCGTTTCTGCATCACGGAACGTTATCAAACCGACCCTCGGCAGTTCATGCTCGCGGGGATCAAGTAAGATGACACCGATCACATCGTGGCGCTTGCCGGCGATGCGGAGTGCCGTCTCGTATCCCGAATCCATGAAATCTGATATGAGGAATACAATGCTCCGTTTCTTGAGCACGTGGTTCAGGTATTCCAGCGCGGTTTTCAGGCTCGTTAGGGATCGTCGCGGCTCGAAGGAAATCAATTCACGAACGATGCGCAGCGCGTGCGATCGACCCTTTCGAGGGGGAACAAACTTCTCAATCTGATCTGAGAACAGGATCGCACCCACCTTGTCATTATTCTTCATTGCAGAAAACGCGAGGATGGTGCTTAGTTCCACAGCGATATCGCGCTTGAGTTGCCCCTGTGAACCGAAGAACTGGGACCCGCTCATGTCCACCAGCAGCATTACAGTAAGCTCCCGCTCCTCTTCGAAGATCTTGACGAAGGGATGGTCGAAGCGCGCGGTGACATTCCAGTCGATCAAACGAACGTCGTCGCCGAGTTGGTACTCGCGCACCTCGGAAAAGGCCATTCCACGACCTTTGAACACGGAGTGGTATTCGCCCGAAAACACCTGGTTCACCAGGCCGCGGGTCCGAAGCTCCAGTTGTCGTACTTTCTTGAGGAGTTCCTTGGTCTCCATTCTCCACCGATTGTCAGGCGGGCATTGGCAGCCGCCGGTTGCTAGGGTACCTCCACGTGGTTTAGTATCTCGTGCACAATGTGTTCCGAGGTGACCTCCTCTGCTTCCGCCTCGTACGTCACCGCAACGCGGTGTCGGAGTACGTCAAGGCTGATTGCCCGTACGTCCTCAGGGATTACATACCCACGCCTTTTGATGAATGCATGTGCTTTGGCCGCGAGAGCAAGATAGATTGATGCACGCGGGGAGGCACCATAGCTGATCATTGGGCCGATCTTGTCAAGCTTGAAGTCGGCTGGCTGGCGTGTTGCAAAGACGATGTCGAGGATGTAGCGCTCGATCTTTTCGTCCATGTAAACGTTCTTCATGACCTCGCGCGCCGCAAGGATATCTTTCGGTGATACAACAGACTTCGTTTCCCTCTGGTCACCAATGATATTTTGTCGCATGATAGCTAACTCCTCCTCACGCGAAGGATATCCAATCTTTATCTTCAACATGAAACGATCAACCTGGGCCTCAGGCAGAGGATATGTTCCCTCCTGTTCAATAGGATTTTGCGTGGCGAGCACGAGGAAGGGCTCGTCAAGCCTGAATGTTTCTTCGCCGATGGTGACCTGCCGTTCCTGCATAGCTTCAAGCAGCGCGCTCTGAACTTTTGCTGGCGCGCGGTTTATCTCGTCGGCAAGGATGAAATTGGCAAAAAGCGGACCCTTCCGCGTGAAAAACTTTCCCTCCCTCTGGTTGTAGATCATCGTGCCAATCAGGTCGGCAGGGAGGAGGTCGGGGGTAAACTGAATACGCTGGAACTTTGCGCTGATCGCGGCAGCAAGCGTTTTAACCGTGAGAGTCTTGGCTAAGCCGGGCACGCCCTCGAGTAAGATGTGACCATTGCAAAGAAGGCCGATGAGAAGTCTATCCACCATTTGTTTCTGGCCGACAATCACCTTACCTACCTCTGTGCACAGAGTATCAACGAATGCGCTTTCGCGCTGGATCATCTCATTAATGGTCTTAATATCCACAATTCCTCCTTGTTGGGCTACTGACTGCATCTTGTTTTGACGGCGGACCGGCGGTCAGGGTTCCACCGGAAACGAATCGAGCCACACACAAATCCGCAGAGAACCTGGGAGTGGCTCAATGGACAACGGAAAAACTCCGTGTTGCATCTATCCGCGATCTCAGGTAAAATGTAGCAATAAGAGATAAACGATGCAATCGCCGCCTCGTCGGTGATGGGTCTACCCTCGGAGCCGGACGAAAGCTTCTACAGCGCCATCGCGATTACGGGGCCTGCATCAACAGCAGTGTGAGACAATATCTACCAACGACCTCACTGTCTTTGAGGAGATAGAGCATGCAAAGCGAATTACGCACAAGGAAAGTTGGAGTTGTGGGAGCAGGAATGGTCGGATCGTCGTTTGCTTATGGGCTCATGATCCGGGGTGTTGCAGCAGAGCTGGTTCTCGTTGACAATAACCACGAGAAGGCAATTGGCGAGATGATGGATTTCAACCATGGGCTTTCGTTTGTCAGGCCGCTCAAAATCACGGCAGGCTCGTATGGCGACTTGAAAGGGGCTCACGTTGTGGTCATTACTGCGGGGGCAGCACAGAAGCCCGGCGAGACGCGCCTTGAGCTCCTGGGGCGCAACGCGAAGATCCTCCGCTCGATTGTATCACAAGTGGTCACCCACTGCCCGGATGCCATATTGCTTATCGCAACGAATCCTGTCGATATTCTGACGTACATCGCGCTGCAGGAATCGAAGCTTCCTCCATCCCGGGTGATCGGGTCGGGGACGATTCTTGACACCTCGCGGTTCCGCCACCTCCTGGGCCAGTATTACAACGTGGATGCGCGAAGCGTGCATGCATATATCGTCGGCGAACACGGCGACAGCGAAATCGCACTCTGGAGCCTTGCAAATATCGGAGGTGTCCGATTGCAGCAATTCGCGCCGTTGCAGAACAAGCAGTACAATCAGGAGGAGATGGATAAAATATTTATCGGCGTGCGGGATGCAGCATACGAGATCATCAAGAGAAAGGGGGCTACGTACTACGCTATCGGACTTGGCCTGCTCTCAATTGCCGAGGCAATCCTTGGCGACCACCGCACCGTTCTGTCGGTCTCGAGCCTGATGATGGGTCAATACGGCGTGTCGGATATCTGCCTGAGCCTACCGTGCGTTGTGGGGGCAAACGGTATAGAGGAAGTCTTGACGGTGAACATGACCGCCGACGAGGAAAACGGATTTCGAGCTTCAGCGAACAAGCTCAAAGCAACGCTGAGCTCATTGAGTAGCTGAGCTGACAACGCTTGTGCTTACAACAAAGCCCGGTCGATGCCGGGCTTTGTTGTGTTCTTCTCTGTCGGAGGGCTCTTACGCTGGAGTTGCTTCAGGCGCAGGCTTCTTCTTGAACACCAGAGCGAGAAGAATGCCGAAGATGATGTATTGGATGACCCCATAGATGAACCATTGGAGAGCAAGAGAGTACGGAATCGCGATCATCGCGTAGGTGCCGTAGGCCATCCCGGTACTCAACCAGACGCCGATGTAGAACCCGTAGCGAACGCCCTCCACGATTCCCTTTCCTTCATATCCCTTTGAGAAGACGAAAGAGAAAAAGAAGGCCCCGATGAGCATGGCGACGTGATAGATCCACATCTTCGACTCTATATCGGGCCGCGACACGTCCTTGAGCGATTCGTAAGTCGGGGCCGAGAATCCACCAGTCCACAGCTCATCCGTGGGCACCGGATGAGCTGATCGCCTTTCTATCAGAGCGGGAGACGGGACTCGAACCCGCGACGTTCAGCTTGGGAAGCTGACATTCTACCACTGAATTACTCCCGCACATCGTAACTCTTTGTAGCCTAAGCGCTTGTTGTACTCTCTCCTTTTTCGTGCACCATATATGCACCATAACCCGCTGTCGCGCTGGGATGCAATATAATCAATTCTCGGACAGTTTCAAGCAGGAGGGTGTACCTGCGTTGCCTCATAATCTATGTAACCCTTGCAGCGGAGCCGTCCGTCCTGCCCGGGATTCCTGATTTCAAGTACAAAAGTACTCTGTACTATAGCGTACAAGAAGTGCTCCATAGGAGTACGAATTGACTTTGGCGGCAGAGTGCTATAGATTTGCACTGCGTACCGTGGCCGCCTCTGATGAACCTGCCCGAACCCGTGTTCCGCGCCCGCGTGGCCATGCTTTGCACTCCGGAGTCGGGCAGGGGATTGAGAGCTTCTGGATATCGGACGGCAATCCTAGTTCGGTAAGCACTTTCCGGAAATTCGGCGATGTGCGGGTACGAACAAGTCACTGTACCGGATCGGAGGTTTCGCTCACAGAAAAGTAGCGAGTTTTTTGAGCGGGCGATTCGGGCAGAAGTGCGTTGAATTTCCTGGTGAACAACAAAGCACTGCGTCATTCCACGAGTTAGGCACCTTCTCGGCAATCAAGTAGTGGGAAGGAGGCTCATCGCATGACTCACATCAAACATAGCATCACGATCGAAGCACCCGTTGACCAAGTTTTCAACTATGCGGCCGACTACCGAAAATGGAGCGAGTGGTTCGAGGGCGTCTCGGACTTCAAGCTGACGACACAGATCACTCAGGGTAACGGTGCTCGATATGCTTACAAAGCTCGCGTCATGGGTCTGTCTGCTCCAGTCGAAACTGAGATTCACGATTTTGTGCAAAACAGAGGTTGGACAGGTATTTCCACTAAGGGCCTGGCTCACCGAACTCGTTGGAGCTTTGAGCCAAGCGGTAATGGTACCAAATTCACCTACGCGATGGAATACCAACTGCCAGTCCCCTTGCTGGGCTCCCTGCTTGATTCCCTGTTTGCTAGACCTCAATGGCGGAAAATTCTTGAACGGTCACTCAACAACCTAAGGCAGCATTTTGTCAGTTCGAGCGGCACACCTGCTCACTGAACGAATGACGAAAGTGTCCAACCAGCCTTGCATCAAACGGAGGCAGATCGCTGCGCCCAACAAAGGGCACCGCCGCATCATTTAGAAGAGCGGCAAAAACAACGGCGTAGTACCGCGACCATTATGCGCAATTCGCTTTCCACATATGAGGACGATTTATGTCTATTATCACCATTGAGATTCTCTTCATCTTCCTGCTGACAACACTCAACGGGATCTTTGCGATGTCTGAGAT